>JAYUCZ010000082.1:0-1898 GCA_043740065.1 Thiobacillaceae bacterium
TTATAACGACATACATGGCCACGTCAGAATTAACGGCGGGGCTTTATTTTTTTGTGCTTCCTGTGGCGGGCAGGGCAAGCGGCAAACCGGTTTATCACACGGGGGGCGGCTTGCTGGCGGGAACCTCGTCTCGGGGTTCTCTGCCCTCGGCACGTCTGCGGGACGCGCATGATTTGGCTTGAAGAACATGAACGCACGCATCCCGGTCGAAGATCACTCCAAACAGGAAATCAAATTTTCCACTTGCTACATGTGCGCCTGCCGTTGCGGCATCAAGGTCACGCTGCAAGACAATAAAGTCCGCTACATCCAGGGCAACCCCAACCACCCCACCAACCAGGGCGTGCTATGCGCCAAGGGTTCGGCGGGCATCATGAAGCAGTATTCCAAGGCGCGGCTGTCGCAGCCTTTAATTCGCAAGCCCGGCACCCGGCGCGGCGATGGCGAATACGAGGCGATTGAGTGGGAACAAGCGATTGAACTGCTGACCCAGCGCCTCTCGGAAATCCGTTCCACCGACCCGTCCAAGCTGGGTTTCTTTACTGGCCGCGATCAAATGCAGGCGCTCACCGGCCTGTGGGCGCAGCAATTTGGTACGCCTAACTGGTCAGCACACGGCGGGTTCTGCTCGGTCAACATGGCAGCGGCTGGCCTGTATTCGATAGGCTTTTCGTTCTGGGAATTTGGTGCGCCGGACTGGGATTACGCCAAGTATTTTCTGATGTGGGGCGTGGCCGAAGACCACTCTTCCAACCCGATCAAAATCGGCCTGGAAAAACTCAAGCGCAGCGGCGGCAAATTCGTCTCGGTCAACCCGGTGCGCACCGGCTATTCGGCGATTGCCGACGAATGGGTGCCTATCAAGCCCGGCATGGACGGCCTGTTCGCCATGTCCATGGTGCATGTGCTGCTCTCACGCGAACTGTTCGATTACGAATTTTTGGTCAATTACACCAACGCCACCTGGCTGGTCATTCAAAACCCCGGCCATGCTGATGACGGGCTGTTTTTGCGTGACGAAAACAACCAGCCGCAAATCTGGGATCTGGAAAAAGAAACCTTCGTTGGCGGTATTGATGCGGGCATTACCCCCGCGCTGTTTGGCGATTTTGTTGCCCAGGATGGCCGTCGCCTGAAAACCGTATTCAGCCTGATGGCCGAACGTTATCTGGACGAACGCTACGCGCCCGCTAACGTGGCGGCGGAGTGCGGCGTACCAGCGGAAAACATCGAGCGCATCGCGCTAGAAATGGCGCATGTCGCGTTCAAGGAAACGGTGGAAATGCCCATCGCCTGGACTGACGTGTGGGGGCGCAAGCACGACAAGGTGGTCGGTCGCCCGGTGGCCATGTACGCCATGCGCGGCATTGCTGCGCACTCCAACGGTTTCCATGCTTGCCGCGCCATTCACTTTATCCAGATGCTGCTGGGCGCGCTCGACGGCCCCGGCAATTTCCGTGCGCGTGCGCCCTACCCAAAACCGATTCCGCCGCACCAGTTGCCGGAAAACAATATCGACATCATCAATGCGCCCAACACGCCGTTGTCGCGCCCGCCATTAGGCTTTCCCACGCGGCCGGAAGACCTGTTGATCGACGAGCGCGGCAACCCGCTGCGCATCGACAAGGCGTTTTCCTGGGAATCGCCGATGTCCTCGCACGGCCTCATGCACATGGTGATTACCAACGCCACCAACCATGACCCGTACGCGCTCGACACGCTAATTTTATTCATGGCCAACATGGCCTGGAACTCCAGCATGAACACCGCCAACGTGCAGGACATGCTGCGCCAGAAAGACGAAGAAAACTTTGGCGAATACAAGATTCCGTTCCTGGTGGTGATCGACGCATTCCATTCGGAAATGACCAACTTTGCCGACCTGATTTTGCCGGACA
>JAYUCZ010000083.1:0-4648 GCA_043740065.1 Thiobacillaceae bacterium
CTCGGCCTACGGCATCGCCGTGACCGGCCTCATGGCGATCGACACCATTCTGGCCTTCACCGTGGCATGGGCCCTCTGGAAATGGCCGCTTCCCCTCGTTCTCGGCGGCGCGGCCTTCTTCCTGGTCATCGACCTGGCCTTCTTGGGCGCCAACATACCCAAAATCGTTCATGGAGGCTGGTTCCCGCTGGCAATCGGGCTGGTTATTTTCACGCTGCTGACTACCTGGAAGCGCGGCCGCGAACTGCTATTGCAGCGCCTGCAGAATGACGACATCGACCTGGCATCCTTCATAGAAGGCATCGTGTCCTTCGAGCATCAACGGGTACCCGGAACCGCCATTTTTCTTCACGCCACCGGCAAGGGTGTCCCACATGCACTGCTACACAATCTGTCGCACAACAAAGTGCTGCATGAGCGGGTGGTCATCCTGCGGGCGATCACCGAAGAAGTGCCGAGCGTCCCCGATGCGGAACGCATTCGCCTGACCAAACTAAAAAGCGGCTTTTATCGCCTGGAAATCCGCTTCGGTTTCCGTGAGGAACCGGACATTCCCAAAGCGCTCATACTGTGTGATGCACTTGGCCTGCATTTCGCGATGATGGAAACCAGTTTCTTCCTCTCCCGTGAAACCCTGATCCCCACTAATTTGCCAGGCATGGCACTGTGGCGAGAAAACATTTTCGCGGCGATGGCGCAAAATTCCGAATCGGCCATGCGTTTCTTCAAGCTGCCCGTCAACCGTGTGGTTGAGCTGGGTACGCAAATCGAAATTTAATGATTTACATACCGGACTCACGCTATGCACATCGGCATCCCCAAGGAAATCAAGAACCACGAATACCGGGTTGCGCTCACGCCAGAAGGCGCACACGATCTGATCCAGGCGGGCCATAGTGTCAGCATCGAAACCCACGCGGGTGAAGCCGTCGGCTTTAGCGACGAGGCTTATCAGTCTGCAGGTGCCACCATCGTAGGCACCGCAGCCGAAGCCTACGCAGCCGACCTGGTGGTCAAGGTCAAAGAGCCTCAACTTTCCGAAGTGACTGCGCTGCGCAGCGGGCAGTTGCTGTTCTGTTATTTGCATCTGGCCGCCGCGCCCGAGCTGGCGCGTGATCTGATGGATCGCGGGGTGACGGCGATTGCCTACGAAACGGTCAGCACGGTCAGCGGCGCGCTGCCGCTGTTACTGCCCATGTCCAACATTGCCGGACGACTGGCGCCGCAAATGGGTGCGCTTGGCTTGCACAAAATGCATGGCGGAAACGGCAAGCTGATTGGTGGCCTGCCGGGTGTGGCGCCCGCGCATGTGGTCATCATAGGTGCGGGGGTAGTCGGCATGGGGGCGACCCGCGTTGCCGTCGGACTGGGCGCGCGCGTGACGCTGATCGACCGTTTGGCCGACAAGCTCGTTCAGGCTGAAATCCAGTTTGGCGCGCGAGTGGAAACCCGCTTCTCGTCGCCCGATGCCATTGCCGACAGCCTCGCCCAATGCGACATCGTGGTTGGCGCGGCACAAATTCCCGGCCGTCACGCACCGCGCCTGATCAGCCACGCTTTACTGAAAAAAATGCGACCGGGATCGGTACTGGTGGACGTGGCCATCGACCAGGGCGGCGTCGCGGAAACCTCGCGCCCCACCACCCACAGCGATCCATTTTTTGTAGTCGATGGCATCGTCCACTATTGCGTCACCAACATGCCGGGCGCTGTGGCACGGTCTGCTACGGATGCGCTTACCCATGCAAGCCTGCCTTATATATTGGCACTGGCCGAACAAGGTTTGGCCGCAGCCGATACCGCAGCCGAACTGAAAGCAGGCCTGCAGGTTCACGACGGACAAATCACGCACGCCGGACTGGCGCAGGATCTGGGCGTGGCGAGTCTGGATCTTTAAGGGCCACCTCCGGCACCTTCAGCCACGTCTGCTCAAGCACATGCAGCTCAGCATCGAAGCGCGCCACCAGGGGCACGCCGGAGGGGATTTCCACGTGCTCCATGGCTTCGGGAGAGAGACCCTGCAGATGCATCACCAGCCCGCGCAGGGTGTTGCCGTGGCTGATGACCAACAGACGTTTACCCGCCCGCACACACGGTACCAGCACCTCGTTCCAGTAAGGCAGCGTACGCTGCTGGCAATTGCGCAGGCTTTCGCTGGCGGGTAAATCGCCGGGATCAACATCCGCATACAGCGGATCGAAACGCGGATGGCGCGGATCGTTAATATCCAGCGGCGGGGGCGGTTCGACATAACCACGCCACCACCGGCGCGAAGCCGCCTCGCCCCATGTCGCAAAAATCTCATGCTTGTTCATGCCCTGCAGCGCACCGTAGTGGCGCTCATTCAGTCGCCAGTGGGTAAACAACGACAACTTGGGGGTTCCCATCGCGGCCAGAATGACCTCTGCCGACTGGCGGGTGCGTTGCAATACCGAACCGTGCACCTCATCGAAAACATAGCCGTCCAGGGCCAGCTGCCGTCCCGCTGCGGCGGCTTCGGCAAGGCCTACTTCAGTCAACGGAATATCGGTCCAGCCGGTAAAGCGATCAGTCAGATTCCATTCGCTGTGGCCGTGGCGAAAGAACACCACTTGATGGATGGATGGGCTCATTCTGGGGACTCCGTCAGTACGTCGTGCAGATAATGGCGATCGGCCCACGATTCCAGATGCCAGCCCTGGCCATCGAAGTGGAACCAGTTGAGCGCGCAGTTTGGGATGACGAAATCGCGGGGCGTGTGCAACGGCCGACCGGTGGCGCGACGATAGATCACATCGAGCACCCCGCTGTGGCTGACTGCTGCAATCGTCTGCCCGCTGTGATGCCGCACCAGCCAGTCGATGCCCTGACTGACCCGTTCGGCCAACGCACGCAACGATTCGCCGGTCTCGAAATCGTAATCCAGGTCACGTGCCACGTAATGCGCATAAGCCTGCGGGTAACGCTCCGCCCCCTCAGCCGCCGTGATGCCCTGAAACACACCGTAGTGCCGCTCGCGCAGCTGCGCGAAAGGCTTAACATCCTGATCCTCTCGCTGCGCCAGCACCTGTGCCGTTTCCATGGTCCGCATCAGGTCGCTGCTGTAGATCGCCCGGAAATGCTGGTGCGCGGCATTGAACGCCATCGCCAACGCCTGCGCCCGCCCGGTCTCGTTGAGCGGGATGTCGGTGTGGCCCTGAATGCGCCGCGCCACATTCCAATCGGTTTCACCATGGCGGATGAAACAGATGCGCGTCATTAAGGGTTTGGAAACATGATGCATATCAATTAGGTGCGATCTGATCTATACCCAGTCTAGTTCCAACACACACCAACAAAACAGGGATGGCGTCAGTTTTCGCATTCAAACAACACTTTGTACGAACACCCCCAGCATAAAGAGTGCGTCAACTTGACACGCACTCCATTAAAAAGATATATTTATCCTTATATGCGATTACATCGCTGTATTCGCATGTGCTAATTGAGTTATCAATCACGGGAGACGTGTATGGAAGCGACAACCTACAACTATAAGGTCGTCCGACAATTTGCCATCATGACGGTGGTATGGGGCATTGTCGGGATGCTGGTCGGGGTCATTCTGGCGGCACAACTGATCTGGCCGGACCTGACTTTTGGTATTGAATACCTGTCGTATGGCCGCTTGCGTCCGCTGCATACCAATGCGGTGATCTTTGCGTTCGGCGGTTCGGCGATGTTTGCGGTGTCGTACTACATCGTGCAGCGCACCTGCCAGGTGCGATTATGGGCCGAGAAGCTGGCGGCTTTCACCTTCTGGGGCTGGATGGCGGTGATCGTGCTGGCTGCGATCACGCTGCCGCTGGGTTACACCAGTTCCAAGGAATACGCCGAACTGGAATGGCCGATCGACATCCTGATCACGGTGGTGTGGGTGGCGTATGCACTGGTGTTCTTCGGCACCATCATCAAGCGCAAGGTCAAACACATCTACGTTTCCAACTGGTTTTTCGGCGCCTACATTCTGGTGATCGCGATCCTGCATATCGTCAACAGCGCGGAGCTGCCGGTGACGCTGACCAAGTCGTACTCGGCTTATGCCGGGGTGCAGGACGCGATGATCCAGTGGTGGTACGGCCATAACGCGGTGGGATTTTTCCTCACCACGGCCTTCCTCGGCATGATGTATTACTTTATTCCGAAGCAGGCCGGCCGCCCGATCTATTCGTATCGCCTGTCGGTGGTTCACTTCTGGTCGCTCAACTTCATCTACATGTGGGCACCCGCACCATCTGCAATACACCGCATTGCCGGACTGGGCGCAATCGCTGGGCATGGTGTTCTCGCTGATCTTGTTGGCGCCTTCTTGGGGCGGCATGGTGAACGGCATCATGACCCTGTCCGGCGCTTGGCATAAGCTCAGAACCGATCCGATTCTGAAATTCCTCATCACTTCGCTTTCGTTCTACGGCATGTCCACCTTCGAAGGTCCGATGATGGCGATCAAAACCGTGAATGCGCTGTCGCACTACACCGATTGGACGATCGGCCATGTGCATTCTGGCGCGCTAGGCTGGGTTGCGATGATTACCTTGGGCTCGGTGTATGCGCTCTATCCGCGCTTGCTAGGCCTAAAAGAAATGGCCTCGATCAAATTGATCGACGTGCACTTTTGGGTACACACCAT
>JAYUCZ010000084.1:0-1892 GCA_043740065.1 Thiobacillaceae bacterium
CATGAAACACGCCGCCAGCCGCCCCAGCCCGCCATTGCCCAACCCGGCATCGGGCTCTTCTTCGGCCACCGCTTCCAGGCTCTGCCCAAAACGCTGCAAGGCCTCGCGCGTGTTCGCATCCAGCCCAAGATTCAACACATGGTTGGACAGGGCGCGGCCAATCAGGAATTCGAGCGACAGGTAATAGGCGCGGCGACGGCCGGGCTGGTCGCGGGCGGCGTAGCTGTTCATCCAGTCGCTCATGATGCGGTCGCGCAGCGTCCACGCCAGCGCATGGTAGGGATAAACCGGCGTGCATCCCTGAAAACGCCCCAGGTGGTAAAACTGGTAACGCTCAAAGTCCTGGCTGATCGCCGTTGCGCTGCCTGAAAGCGGCTCCAGGGTGGACGATGCGAAGCAGTTAAAATGCTCGGGTTTGTTGTCTGGCATGGCGACTTCCTCTCACTTGGCTACATAAAGCGCATGGTATTGGTCGGCGCTTTCCGACCAGTCGAACGACTGGCGCATGCCGCTTTGTTGCAGCCGCCGCCACTGCGCGGGCTGGCGATGCAAATCGAGCGCACGGCGAATGGTGCGCAGAAAAGCCGCCACATCGGGCGTGTCGAAGACAAAACCGTTGGCGCTGGCATCGGCGATGCTGGCCACGTCTGCATCCACCACGGTATCGGCCAGGCCGCCGGTTTTAAAAACCACCGGCGGGGTGCCATAGCGCAGGCTGTACATCTGGCTCAACCCGCACGGCTCAAAACGCGACGGCATCAGAAAAGTATCCGCACCGGCTTCGATCAGGTGCGCCAGCGGCTCGTCGTAGCCGATTTCGACAAACACCCGCGAGGGATGCTGTTTGGCCAGCAGCAGGAGTTTCTGTTCGTAGGTGGCCTGACCGCTGCCGAGCACGACAAAACGCACATTGGTCTGACTCAGCAATTTCGGCATGGCGGCCAAAAGCCAATCAATGCCTTTTTGTTCGACCAGCCGCCCTACCGAGCCCAGCAGCGGCGCTGCAAGCGCCGCATCATCGACTTGCGGCAGAAAACGCGCCAACAAGGCCTGCTTGTTGCGCCGTTTGCCGGGGTTGATGCGCCCCGGCGAGTAATGCGCGGGCAGATGCGGATCGGTGGATGGGTTCCACAGCGTTGTGTCGATGCCGTTGAGAATGCCGGAGAGTTTGTATTGCCGCGACAGCAGCAGGCCATCCAGCCCGTAGCCAAATTCTGACGTGCAGATTTCTGCGGCATAGGTCGGGCTGACGGTCGTCACGCTGTCGGCATAAACAATGCCCGCTTTCAGCATGGAAAATCCGCCGTGGAATTCCACGCCTTCGGGTGTCCACCAGTGGCTGGGCAATTGCAGGCGGACAAAATCACCATGCGAAAAATAACCGCCATAGGCCAGATTGTGGATGGTAAACACGGTTTTCGGACGCACCGGCTGATCGGCCAGAAACGCCGCCACCAAGCCGGTTTGCCAGTCGTGCGTATGCACCACAGCGGGCTGCCAGCCAAGTTCGAGCGCATCTTGCCCGAGCAGCGCGGCGGCGCGTGCGAACACCGTGTAACGCTCGGCATTGTCCGGCCAGTCCTGGCCGCTGGCATTCACATACGGATTGCCGTCACGGTCAAACAGCGGCGGACAATCCACAATCCACAGCGGGAAGGCAAAGTCGGCATGGCGTGTTTCCAGAATGCGCACGCCGACCATGCCTTCGGCACCGCGCACCGTAAGCCAGCCGAGTATGCGCACCTGGTCAAGCTGGCGCAGCAGCGCACGATAACCCGGCAGCACCAGGCGAATATCGGCACCGCGTGCGTGCAAGGCGTGTGGCAGGCTGTGCAGCACGTCGCCCAGCCCGCCGGTTTTCACCAGCGGATACGCCTCGCTGGCGACAAATA
>JAYUCZ010000085.1:0-10861 GCA_043740065.1 Thiobacillaceae bacterium
TTCAAACAGCGGCGACATGCGCGCCACCATGAAAATGCCTGCCGTCACCATCGTCGCAGCATGAATCAGCGCGGAAATCGGCGTCGGGCCTTCCATGGAATCGGGCAGCCACACATGCAGCGGAAACTGCGCGGATTTACCCATTGCGCCGATAAACAGCAAAATGCAGATCACCGTCATCAGCGACCATTCATGGCCGGGAAACAGGGTAATCGTAGCGGTAGCCAGTTCCGGCGCACGCGCAAACACCGTGGCGTAATCCAGCGAACCAAAATGCGCCAGCACCAGGCCAATGCCCAGCAGAAAACCAAAGTCGCCCACGCGGTTGACCAGGAAGGCTTTCAGATTCGCGTAGATCGCAGTATCGCGCTCGTACCAGAAGCCGATCAGCAAGTACGACACCAGCCCCACCGCCTCCCAACCGAAAAACAGTTGCAGGAAGTTGTTTGACATCACCAGCATCAGCATGGCAAAAGTAAACAGCGAGATATAGCTGAAGAAGCGCTGATAGCCGGTATCTTCGCGCATGTAGCCGATGGTGTAGATATGCACCATCAGCGACACAAACGTCACCACCAGCATCATCATGGTGGTCAGCGGATCAATCAGGAAGCCGACCTCAAAACGGATATTGCCGCTGGTCATCCAGGTGTAAATGCTGCCATTAAACGTGTTGCCGGCCTGTACATCCATAAACACCACAATCGACGCAACAAGCGCCACCGCCACACCGGCGATGGTGACAACATGCGACAGCGTGCGGCCAATAAACTTGCCGAACAGGCCAGCGACAATCGCGCCAAATAACGGCGCAAGCGGAACAAGGAGATACCAGGATTGCATGGTCATCATTTTGCGAGCGCCACCGGGATGTAAGGGCTGGCCGGGTTAACCGTCAAAGTCTGCGTTGCCGGATGCAACACCAAATCCATCATTTCCATCGGCACCGCGCCAAACAGCGCCTCATCACCCATCACCAGAGCCGATAAATCACAATAGCGGTCGGCAAAATACACCCGCAGCGGCCCCACCATCGGAACGGTCTTGCGCGAACCATCCGCCAGGATAATTTCGCGCGTACTCACCTCGCCAAGATCAAACCCCAACTGCAACGCAAGATGTTCGGGCAGCGTAAAAAACACCGAGCCAAAATCGACCAATGCCCGAACCTCAAGCTTGCGCTTGACGAACAGGTTTTCCACCAGAATGTCTGTATAGGTGATGCCCATTTCCTAGCCCTTCAACTGGTCGAGATCATCGACATTGATTGTTTTCAGATTGCGGAATAGCACTACCAGGATGGCCAAACCAATGGCGGACTCCGCTGCGGCAACCGTGAGAATGAAGAACACAAACACCTGTCCGTGGATGTCGTTCAGGTAATGCGAGAAGGCGACAAAATTCATGTTCACCGCCAGTAACATCAGTTCAATCGCCATCAGCAAAATGATGACGTTCTTGCGGTTGAGGAATATCCCCAACACGCTGATGGTAAACAGCAAGCCGCCCAAAATGAGGTAATGCGATAAGGAAATCATGCGCCGCCCTCCCCTGAATCCTGGCCTCTGACCCCTGAATCCTTCTTCTCGGATGCCATTTTCACAATGCGCAAACGGTCGGCGCGTTTGACCAGCACTTGTTTGGCGGGATCGACATATTTACTGTCTTTTCTTTTTCGCATGGTCAGCGCAATCGCCGCCACAATCGCCACCAGCAAAATCACGGCGGCGAGTTCAAACGGATAGACATATTCGGTGTACAGCAAGCGCCCCAGTTCTTTGGTGTTGCTGTAATCCGCCGGGTGCGCGGCGGGGGCTGCGAATTTGTCCAGACCAAAAAAGCGTCCACCCAGAATCACGGCCATTTCCAGCATCAGCAAAATGGCGACCGGTAATGCCAGCGGCAGGTAATCCCAGAAGCCTTCGCGCAATTTATCCAGGTTGATGTCGAGCATCATCACCACAAACAAAAACAGCACCATCACCGCGCCGACATACACAAGCACCAGGGTAATGGCGAGGAATTCGGCTTCCAGCGTCATCCACAGCCCGGCGGCGGTAAAGAAAGCCAGCACCAGATACAGCGCGGCATGTACCGGGTTGCGTGCGGTAATCACCCGCAAGCCTGCATAGAGCAGGATGGCGGAGAAGAAATAGAAAATAAAGGATTCGAAATTCATAGTTATTTAGCCAATCGTCCAGCAAACGGCGTACAAGGGCGGATGAGCGCAGCGTCATCCGCCGTATGCGAGTCGCTCATTCGGCGGACTGTTTTAATACACGGCACGCTGCGCTCATCTACCTCCTGTGCGCCACCCTTCCCCCTTCACGTCTCATCGGTATTTGGCATCCTGCTCGCGCCTGGCAGCGATTTCCGCTTCGTATTTGTCGCCTACGGCCAGCAGCATGGGCTTGGTGTAATACAGGTCGCCACGCTTCTCGCCGTGGTATTCCAGGATGTGGGTTTCCACTATGGCATCGACCGGGCAGGATTCTTCGCAAAAGCCGCAGAAAATGCACTTGGTCAGGTCGATGTCGTATTGGGTGGTGCGGCGCGTGCCGTCGGCGCGTTTTTCGCTTGCGATGGTGATCGCCAAAGCTGGGCACACCGCTTCGCAAAGTTTGCAGGCGATGCAGCGTTCTTCGCCATTCGGGTAGCGGCGCAGTGCGTGCAGACCACGGAAACGCGGGCTTTGCGGGGTTTTTTCTTCGGGGAAGAAGATGGTTATTTTGCGTGCGAACAGATAGCGTCCGGTAACGGACATGCCCTTGAGCAGCTCCCACAGTGCCAGGCTTTTGAGGAAATTGACGATGCGTTTCATTGTTCGTCTCCTCAGTGGAATAAGTGTTTATAGGGGGTTTGCATCATGCCGCCGACCACCACGATCCACACGATGGTGATGGGGATGAACACTTTCCAGCCCAGGCGCATGATCTGGTCATAACGGTAGCGCGGGAAGGTGGCGCGAAACCACAGGAACAGGAACAACACAAACATCACCTTCAGCGCCCACCAGATAAAACCGTCTGGCAAGAAACTTACCGGTGACAGCCAACCACCCAGGAACATTAACGTGGTCAGCGCCGCGATCAGTATCATGTTGGCGTATTCGGCCAGGAAAAATACGGCAAAGGCCATGCCGGAATATTCCACATGAAAACCAGCGACAATTTCGGACTCGCCTTCGGCCACATCAAACGGGGCACGGTTGATTTCAGCCACGCCGGAAATCAGATACACAATAAACAGTGGGAACAGCGGCAGGAAATACCAGTGCTGGATGCCGCCCGCCTGAGCATTCACTATGTCGATCAGATTCAAACTTTGCGCGGCCATCAGCACCCCGACCAGCGCGAAGCCCATGGCAATTTCATACGAGACAATTTGCGCGGCAGAACGCATTGCACCAAGAAACGCATACTTGGAATTGGATGCCCAGCCCGCCACGATTACGCCATACACGCCCATCGAGGTAATCGCCATCACATACAGCAAGCCTGCGTCGATATTGGCCAGCACCAGCTTGTCGGTAAACGGAATCACCGCCCACGCCGCCAGCGCGGGGGCAATCGCCAAAATCGGCCCGAGGATAAACAAGCCTTTGTTTGCTCCTGAAGGAATAATGATTTCCTTCATCAGCAGCTTGACCGCATCGGCAATCGGTTGCAGCAGACCCTGATAGCCCACGCGATTAGGCCCGATGCGCACTTGCATCCAGCCGATGATTTTGCGTTCGGCGTAAGTCAGATACGCCACGCACAACATCAACGGCATGACGATCGCCATGATTTTGACCAGCGTCCACACCGGAGTCCACGCCGTGCCCAGCAGGTTTTGCATAAAGTCCATCATGCGCGCTCCACCGTCAGCTCACCGAACAACGCCCCCAATGCCTGGGTCACGCTGTGCGCACCAGGAATGCGCACGCAGTTGGCGGGCAGGCAATCATCGCGGTCGATACGGATGACGATCGACCCAGTGCCCTGACGGATGATAGCCATGCCGCCACCGCTGATGCCGAGTTTTTCCAGCAGAATGCCGGAGGCTTTGGCCGCAGGCGGTTGCGCATCGGCGGTACGTTGCAAAGAGCTTGCACGGCGCACGATGGCATCGGTTTGATAAATGGGGACTTCCCCGATGCGTTCAATCTTGGCGCGTTCAATCTTGTCGCTAGTGGATAAGTTCACTGCAACCGGGTCGGTACGGTTATTGAGCATTTTCTGCACGTTGGCCTGTGCATCGAGACCTAGCGCCTCATCACGCACGGCTTCACTATTGTCCTGATCGAAGCCCGGCAGATTCAGCAAGTTGCCCAGCACGCGCAGCACTTTCCAGGCCGGACGGGTTTCGCCCAAGGGTTTAACCGCACCATGGAAACCCTGCACGCGGCCTTCGATATTGATGAAGGTGCCAGAGGTTTCGGTAAACGGCGCAATCGGTAATAACACGTCAGCGTAGTCCAGGCCGCCATGCTTGTAAGAAGACAGCGCGACCACAAACTCGGCCTCGCGCAGGGCCTTCACGGCAGCAACCGGATCATGGCAGTCAAATTCCGGCTCGGCACCCAGTAGCACATACGCCTTGCGCGGGCTGGCAATCATCTCGGCGACATTCATGCCGGTCACACCTTTGCTACCCATGGCCGCGCGACCGGGAATCGCGCCAGCAGCAATCGCGCCCAGTCCGTTGCCGGAATCACCTAGCACGCCCAGTTTTGCGCCGCACAAACGGGCGGCTTCCTGCGCCAGCGTGACCATTTCGGCAAAGCGCGGATGATGCTGCGCGAGATTGCCGATAAAAATTCCCTTGCTTTCACCGCCGTCCTTATTCCCACTACTAGCCATGCTGTCGGCGATGGCCTTGATGTCGGGCGTGATTTCCGCACCCGCAGCCATGGCGGGAATCGCTTCGTTGTTCATTTCGGCCAACGCACGCACCAACGCGGCCAGCGCCAGCACCATACCGTCCGGCGAAACGATGGCCTTGTTGGCCACTTTGCACAGGTAATCTTCCACCAGCGGGTTAATCAAATTCATGCCCGCGCCCCAGCGCACGGCATTGCGCAAACGCAACGCCAGCAATGGATGATCTTTACGCAGCGTGGAACCCACCACCAGCAAACGATCCAGCTTGTTTAGATCTGCAACCGGCATACCCAGCCAGAATGCGCCGTGCGCCTGGCTGTCCAGACGGAAATCGCTTTGGCGCAAACGGTGATCGACGTTGCCAGAACCCAGACCACGCAGCAATTTTTGCAGCAAGTAAAGTTCTTCCACGGTCTGCATCGGCGCGGCCAGCGCACCGATTTGTTCCGCGCCATGTTTGACCTGAATTTCTCTTAAGCGGCTGGCGACCAGATTCAGCGCAGTTTGCCAGTCCGCTTCCACCCACTGGCCGTTTTCCTTGATCATGGGTTTGGTCAGACGCTCGTCGCTATTTACGCCTTCGTAAGAGAAGCGGTCGCGGTCAGACAGCCAGCATTCGTTGATAGCTTCGTTGTCCAGCGGCAGCACGCGCATGACGCGGCCATCCTTGACCTGGATTTGCAGGTTGGAACCCAGCGAGTCGTGCGGGCTGACACCTTTGCGGCGCGACAACTCCCATGACCGTGCGGCAAAACGGAATGGCTTGGAAGTCAACGCACCCACCGGACACAAGTCGATGATGTTGCCCGACAGTTCGGAATCAATCGTCTTATTGATAAAAGGCATGATCTCGGAATGTTCGCCGCGACCAATCTGCCCCATTTCCATGATGCCGGCAATTTCCTGGCCGAAACGCACGCAGCGCGTGCAGTGGATGCAGCGCGTCATGTCGGTGGACACCAGTGGGCCAAGTTCTTTTTCTGTGACCACGCGCTTGGGTTCGGCGTAGCTGGAACGGCTGCCGCCATAGCCCACAGCCAAATCCTGCAACTCACATTCGCCGCCCTGATCGCAAATCGGGCAATCCAATGGGTGGTTAATCAGCAAAAATTCCATCACGCCTTTTTGCGCGGCAATCGCGTAGTCCGAGCGCGTGAGCACCTTCATGCCGTCGGACACCGGCGTGGCGCAGGCGGGCAGCGGCTTGGGGGCTTTTTCCACCTGCACCAGGCACATGCGGCAGTTGGCGGCGATGGAAAGTTTTTTGTGGTAGCAAAAATGCGGGATGTAAATACCCAACTGGTGGGCGGCATCCATCACCGTGGTACCGGGTTCCACTTCGATCTGCTGACCGTCGATTTCGATATTGAGCGCCATGTCTTTCCTTACACCATGCACTTTTTGTGTTCGATGTGGTGCTCGAACTCATGACGATAATGTTTGAGCATGCCCTGCACCGGCATCGCCGCTGCATCGCCCAAGGCGCAAATCGTGCGCCCGGCAATATTGGCCGCGACGCGATCCAGCAATTCCAGGTCTTCTGGCCGACCCTGGCCGTTTTCAATACGATGCACCACGCGGTACATCCAGCCCGTGCCTTCGCGACACGGCGTGCATTGGCCGCAGGACTCTTCAAAATAAAAATACGACAGGCGCTCCAGCGCCTTGACCATGCACACGCTTTCATCCATCACAATCACAGCGCCGGAGCCCAGCATGGAACCGGCCTTGGCGATGGAATCAAAGTCCATGGTGCAGTCCATCATGATGTCAGCAGGCAGCACTGGCGCGGAAGAGCCGCCTGGAATCACCGCTTTCAGCTTGCGTCCACCCTTGACCCCACCGGCCATTTTCAGCAGTTCGGAAAACGGCGTACCCAAACCTATTTCATAGTTGCCGGGTTTTTCCACATGGCCGGACACGGAAAATAATTTGGTGCCACCGTTGTTGGGCTTGCCCAGTTCCAGAAACTTCTGCCCGCCTTCGCGCATGATGTAGGGAATGCTGGCAAAAGTTTCGGTATTGTTAATCGTGGTGGGTTTGCCGTACAAACCAAACGAAGCCGGAAATGGCGGCTTGAAACGCGGCTGGCCTTTTTTGCCTTCGATGGATTCGAGCAGCGCGGTTTCTTCGCCGCAAATATACGCACCGTAACCGTGGTGGTTGTACAGGTTGAAATTGAAACCCGAGCCGAGAATGTTGTCGCCCAGATAACCTGCGGCACGCGCTTCGTCGATGGCGCGTTCCATGATTTCGTAGGTTTCCCAGATTTCGCCGTGGATGTAGTTGTAGCCCGCCTTCGCTCCCAGCGTATAGCCCGCGATAATCATGCCCTCGATCAGCGCGTGCGGATTTAACCGCATGATGTCGCGATCCTTGAACGTGCCCGGCTCGCCTTCGTCGGAATTGCACACCACATATTTATCGCCGGGAAACTGGCGCGGCATGAAGCTCCACTTCAGACCGGTCGGGAAGCCCGCGCCGCCACGGCCGCGCAGCGCAGAGGTTTTAACTTCGGCGATGATGGTCTCTGCCGGGGTTTTCTCGGCGAGGATTTTTTTCAGCGCCGCATAACCGCCGGTACTTTCATAGGTGGTGAGCTTCCAGGGTTCGGGAAGATGCAGGGTATTGAAGATAACCGGGCCGCCTTGAATAATCATGCTGACTTGCCCTTCAACTCGCTCTTCAATTCTTCGAGCAGCGCATCGACTTTCTCTTCGTTGAGAAAATTTTCCATGCGGTGATTGTTGACCAGCAGCAGCGGCGCGTCGCCGCACGCACCCATGCACTCGCCTTCCACCAGGGTGAACAATTTATCTTCGGTGGTTTCACCAAAACCGATGCCCAATTTTTTCTTGAGCTTGTCGGCAAGATCGTCCGCGCCCATCAACCGGCAAGGCAGGTTGGTACACACGCAAATTTTGTGTTTGCCAACCGGCCTGGTGTTGTACATGGTGTAAAAGGTCGCCACTTCGCACACGGCAATGGTCGGCATGCCAATGTACTGCGCGACAAACTCCATCACGTCATTGGACAGCCAGCCTTTTTCCACCTGGGCAATGCGCAGCGCAGACATGACGGCGGACTGACGTTGCTCTGCCGGGTACTTGGCGATTTCGTGGTCGATCTGAGCGAGGGATTCAGGACTTAGCATCAGCGATCAATCTCACCAAAAACAATATCTTGCGTGCCGATAATCGCCACCACGTCGGCAATCATGTGGCCGCGACTCATTTCATCTAACGCCGCCAGGTGTGCGTAACCGGGGGCGCGGATTTTCAGGCGGTAGGGTTTGTTCGCACCGTCGGACACCAGATAAATGCCGAACTCGCCCTTGGGATGTTCGATGGCCGAGTAGCACTCGCCTTCCGGCACATGCATGCCTTCGCTAAAGAGCTTGAAGTGGTGAATCATCTCTTCCATGTTTTGCTTCATATCGACACGCGACGGCGGTGCAAATTTATGGTTGTCCGTCAGCACCGGACCGGGGTTTTTACGCAGCCAGTCCACGCATTGCTTGATGATACGATTGGACTGGCGAAACTCTTCCATGCGCACCAGATAACGATCGTAACAATCGCCATTGGTACCAACCGGAATATCAAAATCCATGCGGTCGTACACTTCATACGGCTGCTTCTTGCGCAAATCCCACTCAATGCCGGAACCGCGCAACATCGGGCCGGTAAAACCCAGCGCCAGTGCGCGTTCTGGCGATACCACGCCAATGCCCACGGTGCGCTGTTTCCAGATGCGGTTGTCGGTCAGCAGGGTTTCGTATTCATCGACATAAGTCGGAAAGCGGTTGGTAAAGTCTTCAATGAAATCCAGCATCGAGCCCTGGCGGTTGTCATTGAGCTTTTTGATCGCTTCGGCGTTGTGATATTTGGTGGCCGTGTATTGCGGCATGCTGTCGGGCAAGTCGCGATACACGCCGCCCGGGCGATAGTAGGCCGCATGCAAACGCGCACCGGAAACCGCTTCATATACGTCCATCAGGTCTTCGCGCTCGCGGAAGGCGTACAAAAACATGGTCATCGCGCCCACGTCCAGCGCGTGCGCACCGATCCACAACAAGTGGTTGAGGATGCGGGTGATCTCGTCGAACATCACGCGGATGTACTGCGCCCGAATCGGCACGTCGATGCCAGCCAGCTTTTCGATGGCCATGACGTAAGCGTGTTCGTTGCACATCATCGACACATAATCCAGCCTGTCCATGTAAGGCACGGACTGGATGAAGGTTTTGTGTTCCGCGAGCTTTTCGGTGGCGCGGTGCAGCAGACCAATGTGCGGGTCGGCACGCTGAATGACTTCGCCGTCCAGCTCCAGCACCAGGCGCAGCACACCGTGCGCAGCCGGGTGCTGCGGACCGAAGTTCATCGTGTAATTGCGTATCTCGGCCATGTTTAGCGTCCGCCCCCGTAATGTTCTTCACGCACGATGCGCGGGGTAATTTCGCGGCGCTCGATGGACACCGGCTGATAAATCACGCGCTGTTGCGCCGGGTCATAACGCATTTCCACATAACCAGACAACGGGAAGTCCTTACGGAACGGGTAGCCAACAAAGCCATAATCAGTCAGGATGCGGCGCAGATCCGGATGGCCTTCAAACACGATGCCGTACAAATCGAAGGCTTCGCGCTCAAACCAGTTGGCAGAAGACCACACGTCATTCACAGACGGCACGATGGGCAAGTCGTCGTCCGCGCAAAACACCCGAACGCGAACACGCACGTTATGCGGCATAGACAGCAGGTGCATGACCACGGCAAAGCGCGATCCCGTCCAACCACCACCTTTGTAGTCGCTGTAATCCATGCCGCACAGGTCGATGAGCTGGGAGAATTGCAAATCGTGATGATCGCGCAGTGTTTGCATCGTCTGCACAAGTCCGTCAGCTTTCACCACCGCAGTCAGTTCGCCCAGCGCCGGTTCGCAACGCACCAGCGCATCACCCAGCGCGTTTTGCAGACAAACAGAGAGCGTATCCAGAGATTGGGTCATGGCTGATTAGCGGGCAATGGTGTTGGTGCGTTTGATCTTGTTCTGCAACTGGATAATGCCGAACAGCAGCGCCTCCGCCGTGGGCGGGCAGCCGGGCACATAAATATCCACCGGCACAATGCGGTCGCAACCACGCACTACGGAATAGGAATAATGGTAATAGCCGCCACCGTTGGCGCAAGAACCCATGGAAATCACCCAACGCGGCTCGGCCATCTGGTCATAGACTTTGCGCAGCGCGGGTGCCATTTTGTTGCATAGCGTGCCGGCCACGATCATCACATCCGACTGGCGCGGGCTGGGGCGGAACACGATGCCGAAACGGTCGAGGTCATAACGCGACGCACCCGCCTGCATCATCTCCACCGCGCAGCAGGCCAGACCAAAGGTCATCGGCCACATCGAGCCGGTGCGCATGTAGTTGATGAGATCATCGGCTTTGGTGGTCAGGTAGCCCTGTTCGAAAACGCCTTCGAGACTCACGGCATCCGCTCCGTCTGATTAAATGGACAAGCCATCACACGCTCGTCGCGGACAAGGCTTTTCACCGGGTCGATCCCCATACTGCGCATGGAGCCCCTCGCCCAACGGTTCATACGCCTCACTCCCATTCCAGCGCACCCTTCATCCATTCGTAGATAAATCCCACAACCAGAATACCGAGAAAAATCATCATGGAGACGTAGCCAAACAGGCCGATTTCTTCCAGCACGATCGCCCAGGGAAACAGGAAAGCAATTTCAAGATCGAACAGGATGAACAGAATGGCAACCAGGTAGTAGCGCACGTCAAACTTCATGCGCGCGTCTTCAAATGCCTCGAAGCCGCATTCGTAGGGGGAAAGCTTTTGAGCATCCGGCTTGTTGGGAGCCAACACCCAGCCAGCCATGATGGGCACAATGCCAAAGGCCAGCCCGACCAGTATGAACAACAGAATTGGGAGATAGTTCTCCAGCATTTTTTGCTTCGCCCCTCCGAAAAAAACCG
>JAYUCZ010000086.1:0-4583 GCA_043740065.1 Thiobacillaceae bacterium
GTAGCATTCACACCACGCAGCCACATCAAAAGAAAGTCAGCATCATGGGCATGTACGACACCTTTTACCTGCAAGACCAAGGCCGCACGCTCGCCGTGCAGAGCAAAACCTTTGCCTGCGTACTCGGCGACTACCATTTGGGCGATTTTGTCGATTTCGACTTGCCCGCGCCGATGGGAATCACCGCCCACATCGAAGACCACAAACAAGATTGGCACGACCCGGACTGCCCGACCGAGTGGGTTGTGCTGCTCCTCGTCGATGGCTGTTTCATCGACAGCTACGTCGCCCCCAGCCAGGCCGACGCACAGCAAGCCGCCGAAGTCATGGTCAAGCTATGGGCATCGCCCGAACGCCAGGCCGACGCCTTCAAACGCCACGCCCAGCGCCACTACAACCGCCACGACGAGCTGAACCGCGCCATGAACCAAGTGCAGCGCCTGCTCCAGGACTACGCCGACCAGCAACAACCCGAAACCGAAGGACGCAAAGCCTTGCGGTTTTTACAGCACGACTTCGAGCAGGAAAGCTGGGATATGGCGCTGGCGCAACTGCTCAACCGCTTGCCAGAATTCGCCGAGCATTTGCCGGACAGTTATCGGGTTGCGCTGGAACTGGAAGGCCAGAATTCACCTCAAGAACCCGACCAATAATGGACAGCAAATTAACCAAGATCTGGGCAAAAACTGGCAAAGACGGCGAGGAGCGATGGCATCCTTTGATTCTCCATGTGTTGGATGTCGCTGCGAGTGCCGACGCGATCATGAATCGCGAGCCGGAATCTACACGTTCGAGGCTTGCGGCCATCTTGGACATGAAGTGGGAGGAAGCCCGCCCTTGGCTATTGCTCGTGATTGCCTGCCACGATCTGGGAAAAGCCTGTCCGGGATTTCAATGCAAATGGCAAAACCTCACCGAACTGGATGCTGGGAAAAACCCCAATACCGACATCAATCATGCCTTCGTCAGCCAGATTGACCTGACTGATTTGCTCATGGGAAAAGGCTGGCACGAGAACATGGCTCTATTGGTGGCCGATGCCGTGGGATGCCACCACGGAGAACGCGCCGCGCCCACCACGCTTGATCGCTTGGGCGGCGACCGCCGCGCCTTGGGGAATGGCGAGTGGACAAATGCGCGCCAGGCACTGTTTGAGGCGCTGCTCGAAATATTCGAGCCCGGCCAGGCACCCACCAAGGCACAGCTTTCCGGCCCGGATTTCATGCTGCTGGCTGGGCTAACCAGTTTTGCCGACTGGATCGGCTCTAATGAAGCCTGGTTTCCCTTTGGCAACTCTGAGGATTGCGACGATCTGAAGTCTTGGTTTCATCAGCGCAGAAAAATCCATGCAGAACAGGCGCTCGACGCGATCGGCTGGACGGCTCGAACACCGCTTGCTACCGAGCCGAAAACGTTTGCACAAGTATTCGGTTTCGCGCCTCGCCCATTGCAACAAGCCATTGCCGGCTCCCTGTGCGATCTTCAGCAGCCAGCCATCCTTCTGGTGGAAGCACCGATGGGCGAGGGCAAGACCGAAGCTGCTTTCTACGCGCATCTGGAATTGCAACGCCGCTTCGGCCATCGCGGCCTGTATGTCGCGCTGCCAACAAAAGCGACGGGCAACGCCATGTTCAAACGCACACTCGGTTTTTTGCGCAGCCAGGGCAAAGACCGCAAGCTCGATATGCAATTGCTGCATGGCGGCACGTTACTGAACGACACCTTTCAGAACCTGAAACTATCCGGCATCCATGACGTAAAAACAGGCGGCGAAGTCCGCGCAGGGGAATGGTTCACCAACAAAAAACGGGCGCTGCTTTCGGAATATGGCGTGGGTACTGTCGATCAAGCCTTGCTGCCCATCCTGCCTGTGCGCCATCACTTCGTGCGCCTGTGGGGCTTGGCGAACCGGGTTGTGGTGTTCGATGAAATTCATGCCTATGACGCTTATACCGGCACGCTCCTGATTCATCTGCTGCGCTGGCTGCTGGCGTTGGGCTCGTCGGTCGTGTTGCTGTCCGCGACACTGCCGCCGTCGATACGACGCAAGCTCGCGGAAGTCGTCGATACCAAGTTGCCTGACCCTGAGCAGCCTTATCCGCGCCTGACCGTTTTCAGCCCCGGCGAAGCCGTGCGCCAAACGCACTTTGAACCCGACCCTGCGCGCCGACTGACGATAAGCATCAAGCCAATCCCCGCCGACTTGTCGAGTATGCGTACTGCCTTTGAAACCCAACTCATCGCAGACGGAATGGCGTTGGCGCTGGTCAATACCGTGCAACGTGCGCAAGAGCTGTATCGGCTCTTTCCCGATGGCGAACCACTGGAACGTGAAGGCCAGCGCGTTGGTAAGCGTCTGCCGGACGGTACGGAAATTTTGCTGTTTCATGCGCGCTTCCCGGCGGACCGGCGGCAAAAACGCGAAGATCATGCCTTGGAGATTTTTGGCACAGACGGCAAACGTGCTGGCCGCAAAATCCTCATCGCCACCCAAGTAGCCGAGCAAAGTCTTGACCTCGATTTTGACCTGATCGCCACTGACCTCGCACCGATTGACCTAGTGCTTCAGCGAGCCGGGCGCTTGTGGCGGCATGCACGAGGTGTCCGGCCAATTGCCACACCCATCCTGCTGGTGGCCGGACTGGAAGGCGACGAACCGCCCTCGTTTGCAAAACCGCTTTGGTGGGGCGCGGTGTACCGCGAAGACGTACTGCTGCGCACCTGGGTTTTATTGCAGACAAAAACAGAACTGACCTTGCCTGATGAGATCGACATCCTGGTGCAGGCGGTATACGAAGAACAGGTCGAAATACCCGAAGCCTTACAAGGCCGTCTGGACAAAACCTTGTTGGACGGCGACGGCAAAACGATTGCGCATACCGGTGAGGCGAATCAGGCCATCATCGGCTTCCCAGACGATGCCTCGTGGAACGACCCGGCGCGCTTTGTTCTGTTCGACGAAGATGCGCCTGGTGTACACCGCACGCTCATGGCAAAAACCCGCCTTGGCGACGATTCGGCGGTTGTCATTCCATTGTGGGCAGAAGACGGATTCGACCCGGAAAAAACGCCCGACTTTGCGCAAGCAAAAAACTGGTTTCTGCGCGCCATGAGTCTTTCACGCAAAGGCATCGTCAAGAAACTTCAGCACCAAGGCATTCCGGAAGGATGGAAAAAATCACCCCTGCTGCGCAACTGCTTCCCTTTGCTGCTGAACGTAAACTCAAGCTGGACGGAAGATGAGTCCGTGCGGCTGGATAATGATCTGGGTCTGGTATACGAACCGAAGGAAACCGAATGAGCCGATTCAATCTGATCGATGAGCCATGGATACCCGTCCGTTTTCACGACAGTCGCCGCGACGAACTGGGTATCCACGACACCCTGCTGCGTGCAAAGGAAATCGCGGTTATCGAAGACCCATCACCGCTGGTGGTGGCAGCGTTGCATCGCTTTCTGCTCGCCGTGCTGTATCGCGCACTGGAAGGACCAACCGACATCGAGCAGGCCAAAGTGTGGTTTAAGTCGGGGTGGCCGGGCGAAAAAATTACTGTTTATCTGGAGAGGTGGCGGCCTCAGTTCTGGCTGTTCGATGACAAACACCCTTTCTTCCAAGTACCCACCTACACGCCCAAAAAGGAATGGCGCTCCTGGACTGCTCTGGCCGCTGAGCACAATGCAGACAATGCCAAAGTGTTGTTTGACCACGTCGATGTTAACGATGCAGGGACAATCGCAAGAGCTACCGCCGTGCGTTGGTTGCTCGCCGCACAAAGTTTTGCGTTGGGGGGCGGAAACAGTGAACTGGGCTACACCAGCTCCGCACCTTCGGCTAGCGCAGCAATGGTATTGCCGATAGGACACAATCTCGAAGATACCCTTCTGATAAATCTCGTTCCGCAAAATCGTGCAGTAATGAAAACCGACCTACCCATTTGGGAACGCGACCCGAACACTGTTGACACCCTGAAATCTGGTATCAAGCGCGCGGTTATTGGCCACGCGCAGCTTTACTCATGGCCGAGCCGAACTATCCGCTTGCATCTCGGTGAACAAGCAGAAGGCATGTCAAACATTGCTTTTGCTGCGGGTATCAAGTTTGGCGAGCAGGCATTTGTCGATCCCATGCTGGCATATCGAGTTGATGAAACGAGAGGGAAATTGCCCATTCAATTTCGTGAGCGTGGTTTGTGGCGCGATTTCGATTCCCTGCTACCCGACGGCACCCGGCTTGCGCCCAGCGTTATTGAACATGCCACTACACTGACGCGCTTGAGTCGCGAACGTTTTCCCCGCTCGGTGATGGTTCTCGGGCAATCAAACAACAAGGCGAAGATCGAATACTGGCGCATGGAGCGTTTTGTTCTGCCGGAAGCGCTGGCAAGCGATCGTTCGATTCGTACTGAAATTCGGCAACTGCTTGCAGACGCAGAAGAATCCCAGAAATCCCTCTGGCTGGCGTGCCGTTCTTACGCGCGCGACCTTCTGAGTCGAGGAGAACGCGACCCCGACAAGAAAGACATCAGCGCATTCGTCGAGCAAATGCCCGTAAGCCCTGGGTACTGGTCGGTTTTGGAATCCGC
>JAYUCZ010000087.1:0-4570 GCA_043740065.1 Thiobacillaceae bacterium
TGGGCGGCTTGCTGCAACTGTCCATGCAGTTTTATGCGCTGCGTCGTTTGGGGATGTTTCCAAAATTCACGCTGGATTTTTCTGATCCCGGCGTGCGCCGCATTCTGCTGTTGATGGGGCCCGCCACTTTGGGGGTGTCGGTCGCGCAAATCAGTCTGCTCATCAACACCATCTTTGCTTCGTTTCTGGACACTGGCAGCGTGTCCTGGCTGTATTACGCTGACCGGCTGATGGAGTTTCCCACCGGAATGCTGGGCGTGGCGCTCGGTACGGTGCTGCTGCCTTCGCTGGCAAAACATTATGCGGACGATTCGCCCGACGAATACTCGCGCCTGCTGGACTGGGGTTTGCGGCTGACTTTGCTGTTAGCGCTGCCCGCCGCCGCCGCCTTGGCGGTACTGTCCGTGCCATTAATCGCCACGCTGTTTTTTTACGGCGAGTTTTCTGCGCACGATTTATGGATGACGCGCCAGGCGCTGATGGCCTATTCGCTGGGGCTGCTGGGACTGATTGTGCTGAAAGTGCTGGCACCGGGGTTTTATGCGCGACAAAACATCCGCACGCCGGTCAAGGTGGCGATTTTTACGCTGATCGCCACGCAGATGATGAACCTGATGTTTATCGGCCCGTTCAAACATGCCGGGCTGGCGCTGTCGATCGGGCTGGGCGCGTGCCTGAATGCGGGGATTTTGTATGTTTTGCTCAGAAAGCACGGCATTTACACGCCGCAGCCGGGCTGGATCGCGTTTCTGTCGAAAATCATTCTGGCCGTGCTGCTAATGTGCGGAAGTATTGCGCTGGTTTATGGCTCGCATGAGATATGGATGCAACCGGGATTTTTGCACCGCGTCATCCGGCTGCTGGGTGTGATTACGCTGGGCGCTTCGGTTTATCTCGCCGCGCTGTGGCTGATGGGCATCCGCCCCGCGCAGTTTTACCGCAAAGCCGCTTAAAATAGCGGCTTTTCGCCGCACCCAACCCTCACTTTTTTATGCACGTTTCCCACGGCTTGTTCCCCACTCATGCAGCGCACGCAGTCACCATCGGCAATTTCGATGGCCTGCATCGCGGGCATCAGGCCATGCTTGCGCGTCTGAAAGAAGAAGCGGCGCGGCGCAATCTGCCAAGTTGCGTGCTGACTTTCGAGCCGCATCCGCGCGAATTTTTCAGCCCGGCCAACGCCCCCGCCCGGTTGTCCAGCCTGCGTGAAAAGGCCGAGCTGATTCGTGCGGCGGGAATCGACCGTTTGCATGTGTGCCGGTTCAACCAATCCTTTTCCGCGCTCAGCCCGGAACGCTTTATCGAAACTGTGCTGGTTGGCACGCTACAAGCCAAATGGATTTTGGTCGGCGACGATTTCCGCTTTGGCGCAAAACGTGCGGGTGACTTCGCGCTGCTCAAACAAGCCGGACTATCCTTGGGGTTTGAGACCGCGTTTCTGCCCACCGTAGAAATCAATGGCGAGCGCTCTTCCAGCACGGCGGTACGCGAAGCCTTGGCCGCTGGCGACATGGCGGGCGCTGCTCAATTATTAGGCAGACCGTACAGCATTTCTGGCCACGTCGTGCATGGCGACAAGCTGGGGCGCGAGCTCGGTTTTCCCACTGCCAACATCCAACTGCAACACAATCGCCCACCATTGGCAGGAATTTTTGTAGTGGAAGTTTGCGGCATCGGCGGCGCACCACTACAAGGCGTAGCCAGCCTAGGCACGCGCCCCACCGTCAAGGAAAATGGCCGCCCCACGCTGGAAGCGTTTATTTTCGATTTTAGCGGCGAGCTATACGGCCGCAGGCTGCGCGTGGATTTTTTGAAAAAACTCCGCGACGAAGAAAAATATCCCAGCCTCGACGCGCTCGTTACCCAAATCAACCAGGACGTGAACAACGCCCGCTCATTTTTTGCACTGAAATAATGGCCGACTATAAAAGCACCCTCAACCTCCCTGACACACCCTTCCCCATGCGCGGCGACCTCGCCAAACGCGAGCCGGGCTGGGTAAAAAACTGGCAAGAGAAAAACCGCTACCGGCAGATACGTGAAACCGCCGCTGGCCGTCCAAAGTTTATTCTCCACGACGGCCCGCCGTATGCCAACGGCGACATCCACATCGGCCACGCGGTTAACAAAATCCTCAAGGACATTATCATCAAGGCCAAAACCCTCGACGGTTTTGACGCGCCCTATGTGCCGGGCTGGGATTGCCACGGTTTGCCGATTGAATTGATGGTGGAAAAAACCCACGGCAAAAATCAACCGCCCGCCAAGTTCCGCGAACTGTGCCGCGACTACGCCGCCAGCCAGGTCGAACGCCAGAAGGCCGATTTCATTCGTCTGGGCGTGCTGGGCGACTGGGAGCATCCCTACCGCACCATGGACTTTGCATTTGAAGCCAGCATCATCCGCATGTTGGGCGACATCCACCGCGCCGGGTATTTGTATCAGGGTGCAAAACCCGTGCATTGGTGCGTGGATTGCGGCTCGGCGCTGGCCGAAGCCGAAGTTGAATACGAAGATAAAACCTCACCCGCGATTGATGTCGGCTTCAAGATTACCGACAACAAGGAACTCGCCAAGCGCCTGCATGTGGCGCTACCGGACAAACCTGTGTTCGCCATTATCTGGACGACCACGCCCTGGACACTGCCCGCCAATCAGGCCGTCGCCATGCACCCGGAGTTTGCCTACGAACTGCACGACAGCGAAAAAGGCCTGCTGATACTGGCACGCGACTTAGCCGCCAATGCGCTGCTGCGCTTTGGTTTAACCAGCCAAGTGATTGCCGATTTTCCCGGCAAGGTACTGGAAGGCTTGTTGCTCGACCACCCGTTTCAGCCGCGCCAGGTGCCGGTGATTCTGGGCGATCACGTTACGCTTGAAGCCGGCACGGGGCTGGTGCATACCGCCCCCGGCCACGGTCTGGAAGACTATGTGGTGGGCAGCCGTTACGGTTTGAAAGTGGATAATCCCGTAGGCGACGATGGCCGCTTTTACGCCAGCACACCGGATGTGGCTGGCAAGACCATCTGGGAAGCCAACCCGGAAATTCTGGCGCTGCTGGATGTCCGGGGCTGCCTGTTTGCCCACGCCAAATTGCTGCACAGTTATCCGCATTGCTGGCGGCACAAAACGCCGATTATTTTTCGGGCGACGCGGCAGTGGTTTATTGGGATGGAAATAAAATCCCCCCCAGCCCCCCTTTATCAAGGGGGGAGCAAAAACACAGAAAATGCGGCGAATGGTGGTAACGCTGCTGCCCTTTCGCCCCTTGACAAAGGGGGTGGCGAGCTTGCGAGCCGGGGGATTTCACTGCGTGATGCCGCCATTAAAGCCGTCGATGCCACGCAATTCTTCCCTGCCTGGGGTCGCGCACGTCTGGAAGCGATGATCAAGAACCGTCCCGATTGGTGCGTGTCGCGCCAGCGCAATTGGGGGGTGCCGATTCCGCTGTTTACGCACAAGGAAACCGGCGAGCTGCATCCACGCACGCCGGAGTTGATCGAAGCGGTGGCCAAACTGGTTGAACAAGCCGGGATCGAAGCGTGGTTTAGTCTGGAGGCCAGCGAACTGATAGGCGGAGACGCGGCGCACTACAACAAATCCGCCCACACCCTGGATGTGTGGTTCGACTCTGGCAGCACGCACGCTGCTGTGCTGAAACAACGGCCAGAGCTTGCCCATCCCGCTGACCTGTATCTGGAAGGCTCGGATCAGCATCGCGGCTGGTTCCAAAGTTCGCTGCTGACCGGCTGCGCCAGTGATGGCCATGCGCCTTACAAGGCGCTGCTGACCCACGGTTTTGTAGTGGATGGCAAAGGCCACAAGATGAGCAAATCCAAGGGCAACGTCATCGCGCCGCAAAAGGTCATGGATCAATACGGCGCAGATATTCTGCGGCTGTGGGTGGCTTCCACCGACTACTCCGGCGAGCTGACTATTTCCGACGAAATCCTCAAGCGCGTGGTGGAGAGTTACCGGCGTTTACGCAACACGCTGCGTTTTCTGCTCGCCAATACCGACGACTTTGACCCGCAACGCGATGTCATGCCGGTGGAAAACTGGCTGGAAATCGACCGCTATGCGCTGGCCTTAACGCGCCAGTTGCAAACCGAAATCACCGCGCATTACAACGCCTACGAATTCCATCTGGTGGCGCAAAAACTCCAGGCATTTTGTTCCGAAGACCTGGGCGGGTTTTATCTGGACATTTTAAAAGACCGCCTTTACACCACGGCCAAAAATTCATCTGCACGGCGTGCGGCGCAAAACGCGCTTGTTCACATCACCCACGCGCTAACCCGGTTGATGGCACCAGTTCTGAGTTTTACCGGCGAAGAAGTTCACGCCACGCTCACCCGCGAAACCGACTCCAGCGTGTTCTTCCACACCTGGCACACGCTGCCCGCACAAGCGGGCGAGCCTGCATTACTCGCCCGCTGGCAACAAATCCGCGATGCCCGTGCGCAAGTTTTAAAGGAACTGGAAAATGCCCGCAGCGCCGGGCAAATCGGCTCGTCATTGCAAGCCGAAGTCATTCTGCGTGCCAAGCCAGAATTACACGCCGTGCTGG
>JAYUCZ010000088.1:0-1856 GCA_043740065.1 Thiobacillaceae bacterium
CGTGACGAGAAGAACATGCCCGGCTCCAAACGCGAAGTCGGCAACGCCAAGGAAGAAGGCGTGCAGTTTTTATGGAACCGCCAGCCGGTCGAGATCGTCGGCAACGGCAAGGTCGAAGGCGTGAAACTGGTTACCACCGAGCTCGGCGCGCCCGATGCACGTGGCCGCCGCACCCCGGTGGTGGTGCCCGGCTCGGAAGAAATCATTCCGGCTGACCGTGTCGTGATCGCGTTCGGCTTCCGCCCCAATCCGCAGCCCTGGTTCACCGATTTCGGCATCACCACCGACCAGGGTGGCCGGGTTGTCGCCAAGGGCAGCACGCACAAGTTTCAGACCGCCAACGCCAAGGTATTTGCCGGTGGCGATATGGTGCGCGGCTCCGATCTGGTGGTCACTGCGGTATTTGAAGGCCGTGAAGCGGCGGAAGGCATCCTGGCCTATCTGGGCGTGTGGTAATACCAAACTTACTTTCCACAAAACGCACTGAGAAGCGCGTCAAGTCCGGGCTTCTCTATGCTCATTTTGGCTAATCGCATTTCAAAGAATAGACTCCATGTCCAAACTCAAAAACGATACCTTCCTGCGTGCGCTGATGCGCCAACCCGTTGATTACACGCCGGTGTGGATGATGCGTCAGGCCGGGCGTTATTTGCCGGAGTACAACCAGACGCGGGCGCGTGCCGGGGATTTTCTGTCGTTGTGCAAAAATCCCGATCTGGCAACGGAAGTCACGCTGCAACCGCTGGCGCGTTTTCCGCTCGACGCCGCCATTCTGTTTTCCGACATCCTCACCATTCCCGACGCGATGGGGCTGGGGCTGTATTTTGCGCAGGGTGAAGGCCCGAAATTCGAGCGTCCGCTGCGCGAAGAATGGGAAATCCGCGCGCTCACCGCACCCGATCCGCACGAACACCTGGGTTACGTCATCGACGCCGTGCGCCAGATTCGCCGTGCGCTCGACAACAGCGTGCCGCTGATCGGTTTTTCCGGCAGCCCGTTCACACTGGCGTGCTACATGATCGAAGGCCAGGGCGGCACCGACTTCGCCACAGTGAAGAAAATGCTCTACCAGCGCCCGGATTTGCTGCACCACATTCTCGCCATCAATGCGCGTGCCGTGACCGACTATCTGAATGCGCAAATCCAGGCCGGCGCGCAGGCGGTGATGATTTTCGATACCTGGGGTGGTGCCTTGTCGCATGCCGCATACCAGGAATTCTCGCTGCGCTACATGCAGGAAATCGTCGCCAATCTGCAACGCGAGCACCACGGCGCAACAGTGCCGGTGACCCTGTTCACCAAAGGCGGCGGCAACTGGCTCGAAGCCATGGCCGCCACTGGCTGTGATGCACTCGGGCTGGACTGGACCGTGGACATTGGCAGCGCCCGTAGCCGGGTAGGCGATCAGGTGGCACTGCAAGGCAATCTCGACCCAGCCATCCTGCTGAGCGACCCCGACACCGTGCGCAACGAAGTCGCCAAGGTGCTGGCCAGTTATGGGTCTGGTAATGGCCACGTGTTCAACCTCGGTCACGGCATCTCGCAATTCACACCACCAGAAAACGCGGCAGCGATGATTGAAGCAGTGCATACGCTGAGCCGTCCGTATCACTTAGCGCGGATATGACCCGTTGGTTGATATGCCCCAGTTTGGCGCACAAGGATTAAGACAAAGTCAATATGAATGAATACTTATGCACAAAAATAGCGCATATCTGTATTTATTATAAAATTCTGTTGACGCGAACATAAAACAGCCAAGTCATTGTTTTTAATCAATTTACAATGTTGCTGTTTTTTTACGCCCGAGACAAAAAGCCTTTTGGGTCATCAGCTTTAGCGGTTTCACCTCTGCT
>JAYUCZ010000089.1:0-4551 GCA_043740065.1 Thiobacillaceae bacterium
GACAACGGTACGAGCGATTCCTGGTGAAAGCCTTCATCCGTAGTATCCACATTTGTCATGTCATTACCCCGCCCTGCCATAATAGGTTGGCTGTATACCGTGTCGCCGCCTAAGGCTAGAACATGATAACCAGGACCATTGGCGTACGACAGCGTGGTGTAGGGCAGGCCATCTTTTGCTAGTGCAAGCGTGGTCTTGCCGGGCTCAATGACTTTACCCAGGATAGGATTACCGCGCTTGGGATAACCGGCAATGGTGAACACATGGCTGTGGTCAGCGGTTACAACAATCAAGGTATCTTTAGAGTCCGTCTTCTCCAGAGCTTTCCTCACCGCATCAGACATGGCAATGGTATCGGTGAGCGCGCGGTAAGCGTTACCGGCATGGTGCCCATGGTCAATCCGACCGCCTTCAACCATCAGGAAAAATCCTTTGTCGTTTTTCTTCAGAATATCGATTGCCTTGTCGGTCATTTCAGCAAGGGAGGGTTCACCGGCGCTATCCAAGCTCTCGCGATCCGCTTCGTACTGCACATGCGAGGGCTCAAACAATGCCAGCAGGCTCTTGGTCGTCGTCGGGTCAATCGCCGCAAACTGGGCCTTGTTCCAGACGTAATTTCCGCCAAACTTGGTTTGCCACTCAGCGGTCAGGTCGCGCCCATCATTACGACGGCCTTTAACGGTGGGGTACTCGGGATCGAAAGCCGTGTTAGGCATAAAGTATGTACGACCGCCTCCCATCAATACTTCCATGCCATTGTTAGCAGCAAAATTATCAACGGACTGAGCCGCGACATCTTTTACGGTTGCGCCTGCGGCCAAGTTGCTGTCCGCTTCCCAGTCGCGCTCGGCAGTGTGGGCATACGTCGCGGCGGGCGTGGCATGTGTTACACGCGCGGTTGTCACTACACCCGTCGCCATCCCGCTGGCTTTAGCCAATTCAAGAATGGTAGTGAGTTTATGTGCCTGGATTACCGCATTGTCTTTCTCGTCGCGGGCGACTTCTTGATCGACGCTCAACACGCCGTCGCTAGTCTTCACACCCGTGACCATCGCGGTCATGGTCGGTGCCGAGTCAGGCGTTTGCTGATTGGCGGAATAAGTTTTTGAAAGTGCGAGATAAGGCAATTTTTCAAAAGCCAGCGAATTTTTCTCACCATCTTTACCCTGCATTTGACCTTCCATAATGCGGGAAGCGGTCACAGTCGAAATACCCATGCCATCGCCGATGAACAGAATAACGTTCTTGGCGCGACGCACATTCGGATACAGGCGTTTGGCTTCTTGCAATGCATCCTGACCAGCTTTGTACCAGGTGGCGGCGTTTTCCACTTCCACGGTATCGGCGCAAGCACTGTGCGCATAAATAGCGATGGCGGTCGCAGCTACCAGCGGTTTCAATTTCAATTTCATTTTCAAACTCCTTGGATTGTTTTGTTTAACTCAAATATTCAATAAAACAGCTTCAGCTACCTTGCCGACGACGTATCGCAACCCCCACCAATCCTAGGCCTGCCACCATCAACGCATAAGTTTCCGGCTCGGGTACGGGTGTAACCGTTAGGCTAACGTTATCGACACCTTGCAATAGATAGGCTTGGTTATTCACCTGGGCGAAGCGCAATTGGTAATTACCCCCAGCCGCTAACAAGCCCGTGACGTCAATCTGGTAGTGCGAGTAATTTAGATCGCCAGGCGGGTTATTGATGCCAAGGTAATACGTCCCAAGCACCCCGCTACCTGTATCAAAGGCATTGGCGGTTTCGGACAGGATGTCCACACGCACATGCTGGTTGGGCTCATAACTGTCCCCCGTTTCCTGATCCAGGCCTGTTGCGTGTACCGCACCCTCAACGCCGCTGTTGACGAACATATCGAAGCTCAACGACGCATTGCTGACCGCTCCTAGAGTAAAACGCTGTACGAGCGCTGTAGCACCAAAAGGGCCATCGGCTAGCGCATAAAAAACACCCGTGTCCGGGCCAGCCGTCGTGTATGCGGTGGCGGGGCTCAAGAATCCCGATTCCACAAATAAAGCCGAGCCGCCTTTCTCGTTAACCTCCCAACCGGTAAAGTCTCCCGTCTCAAAGCCACCATTCACAATGATTTCTGTGCTGGCCTGGGCGAGTGAAGTTGAGAGGGCAGCCACCACTAACAACAACTTAAAATTTAAGGCATTCATTAAAATTCCTTTTTGTAAAATCGGGTATTGGCGTATTAAAAATTGAGTCGCCATTGAAGTCGTGGCTATAACTCATCCACAACATAACTTGCACAAATTAACTGCTGGTTACAAATTATTGAATCAGCTGACTAAATTTAACTGACAGACTTGTCAGTTATGTGAAATCCCAATACTTAAAATATGGCCCGAGCGCCTCATACGCGTGCCCCCTTAATGTAGATGGCTTACCTACTCGTTAAAAAGAAATGGACTTTGGCGCGCGCCTCAATCTTGACTTTGGCGGCTGCCATCACGGCCAGCGGGTCTTCACGGCGTTTGATTTCTTCGCGCAGATTCACGTCATCCGTCATTTCCGATTGATCTGCGGTTTCAGCTTGCGCCAGCAGGAGCTTTAGTCCTCGGGGAAATTGACGCGGTGAGGACTACCTGTGACGTGCGCGCAATCTGTCTATTTCTTCTAGCATGTCAACCATTAAAGCCGCCAGTTCGGGCACGGCGTCAAAATCACGTTCCAGCGAGCGAATCCGCCGGGTGCGCATCAGGCTGGCACTGGTGAATCGCCAACTGGTCACTGCGCCCGTCATCGGCGATAGCAGGCCTTCCTCGACATGGCGTATCACCCAGACCGGCTCGACCGCACACGCGTCACACAGTTCTTCCAGCGTCAGGCAAGCCTCGTCCATCACATACGCCGTCAGGATGTCTTCAGTAGGCATGGCTTAATCCTTGGTTTCGCGGCGCGGGTCGAACGGGAGTGCTTGCGCCAGGGTTTCATACGCGTTCCGTGCCTCCGGCGTGTTGGCCGGGGGCAGAACAATTTGCAGTTCCAGTACCAAATCGCCGGGTGGCTCCCCCGGCAGGCCTTTACCCCGCACCCGCAGGCTGCGGTTGCGCTGTACCCCTTGCGGGAGCCGGGTTTGTAATGTGCCGTTCGGCAGTTCAACCGGAACGACTCCCCCCAGGGCCGCTTCCCACGGCGAGACCGGCAAAATCAGGTACACGTCACGCCCTTCCGCCCGCATTCGCGGATGCGGGCGGAACTGGATTTCCAGCAGCAAGTCACCCGCTGCAGCGCCGTCGAATCCCGGCGTGCCCTGGCCCGTCAGCCGGATGATCTGCCCCGCGTAGACGCCCTTGGGTATTTTCACATTCAGCGTGCGCGTGGTGAGCACGACGCGACCTTGCGAATCCATTTTAGGTACGCGCAAGGAAATCTGCCGGGTCGCGCCGGTAAACGCGTCTTCCAGATCGAGCAGCACCTTGGCATGATGGTCTTCGCCGCGTCCGCCCGGGGTTGGGCGGCCTCGCGCCCCCTGAGTATGGCCGCCCATGCGACCGAACAGTTCGGAGAAAAAATCGCTGAAATCCGCCGTCTCATGGGGGGTATACGGCTGACCGGAAAACTCGAAGCCCGCGTCCCAATCGGGCGGCGGACGAAAATCCTGACCCGGGGCATGGCCCTGCCCAAGCTGGTCGTAGGCCGCGCGTTTTTCCGGGTCGGACAACACCGCATAAGCTTCGTTAACTTCGCGCATGCGGGCTTCGGCGTCGGCCTCTTTGGATACATCGGGATGATATTTTCGGGCAAGTTTACGGAAGGTTTTTTTCAGTGCCTCCGCAGTGACATCTTTGGTCACGCCCAGTGTCTTGTAATAGTCCTTATATTGCATTTTGTCCCCTGCTGGGTGGGTCGGATGGACCCGAATCTCCGCCTGTAAATGAAGCCATTCAATCTGAAATCAAGCTCTTGAAATCCTTGAAGGGGCCCAGATAATGGTTGTAAGACGCCACTCTGCGTCGCCTGTCAATCTGACTTAAAGGAGATTCATTATGTATCGTTCCCCTCACCCCTACGATGTATTTACCGAAATCGACCGTTTGCAACGCGAAATGCAACAAAATCTGGAGGCTTCCCCGAGCATTCGGGGTTTGGCGCGTGGTGGGTTCCCGGCCATGAACGTGGGCGGCACCGCGCAGTCGGTCGAGATTTATGCGTTTGCGCCCGGCGTCGACCCCGCCAGCATTGAAGTCAATATGGAAAATGGCGTGCTGACCATCGAAGGCGAACGCAAAGCGGCTATACCCACTCAGGAAGACAAGGCAACCGTGCATATCAGCGAGCGCTTTCACGGGCGATTCCGCCGTGTGGTGACCCTGCCAGACGATGTTGACCCCAATGCTGTCGAAGCCCAGTGCCGCGACGGCGTGCTGCACATCAGCATCCAGCGCCGCGAAGCCGCGCAGCCGCGCCGCATTGCCATCCACTAAACCATTCAGGAGCCGAATCATGAGCGAAAACACCAGCGTCACCCAGTCCAGTGATACCTCCAGCAGTGCCGCACTGCTGCCCCGGGTCGATGTGATCGA
>JAYUCZ010000090.1:0-4550 GCA_043740065.1 Thiobacillaceae bacterium
CAGAAGACCCAGGCAGACACAAATGGATGCTGTTGGTAAAAAACGCAAAACCAGACCCTCCGTAAAACAACTCGACAAGGGCGGATGCTAAGCGGATCAGCCTGTGAGGTCAACCTTTTGACAAATATGAGGAAAACTCAAAAATTGTCTTTGGCCTTGCGAAGCTCGGTAAAGACTTCGAGTTCATCGTGTGGCGGTCGTCCCAGCCAGGATTCTACGGTTTGGATTAGAGCCGGCACCTGGCAACGCAAAAAGGGGTTAATAGCCTTTTCCATGCCTATGGTGGATGGCAGGGTAGGCAGTCCGGCCTGGCGTTTGGCGAGGGCAATCCGCGCCTGTTTGGCCAATTCGGCATTTTCCGACTCTACTTTTTTGGCAAAGGACATATTACTTAAGGTGTATTCATGTGCGCAGTAAATTTCCGTATTGTGTGGTAATTGGGAAATTCGTTTCAGGCTGGAAAGCATGTTGGCAGGTGATCCTTCGAACAAGCGTCCACATCCGCAGGAAAACAGGGTGTCGCCACAAAACAGAAGATTAGCGCCGCAGTTGTTTGTGTTGTGGTTGGTGGCGTGATAAACAACATGCCCCAGCGTATGTCCGGGGGTGGCCAGTACGCGAAATTCGAGGCCAAGCTCAGGCAAGGCGACTCGGTCGCCGTCTTGAACCGGGTGGGTCAAGCAGGGAATAGTTTCCTGATGCGGCCCATAAATGCTAGGTTGATAGCGTGCGGCCAGTTCCTGATTGCCGCCTGTATGGTCGTGGTGATGGTGGGTATTCAGGATGGCGGATAGCGTCAGGCCGTGTTGTTCCATAAAGGCAATACAGGGTCTGGCATCGCCAGGATCGACCAGAACGGCGTGCCGGAGATTGTGTAGCACCCAGATATAATTGTCCTGAAAAGCCGGGATGGGCGTGATCTGGATTGATGTGCCGTGAACCATAGGCGAATGAGCTTACCGGACTTTAAATTGAACAGGTTAAATTGAACAGGGCGAACGTACAGGGCGAACGTGAAGACATCGAAAATCGATCAGCACTGGCTGGAAAGCCCGCTAGGCACATATCTTCTGGATCGTGAGTTGGCTTATTTTGACCACGCGGTGGCGGATATTTTCGGTTTTTATGCGGTGCAGATCGGTTTTGGCAACGTGGATTTCTTACGCAACAGCCGGATTCCCGAGCGTATTCGCTGCGGGCAGGATGTTTCCGTTGACCTGTTTGTCGAACCCATGTTTTTGCCGTTTGAAAGCCAGTCTATCGACTTGTTGATTATGCCGCATGTGCTGGAGTACACGGATCATCCGCACCAGGTGTTGCGAGAGGCGGAAAGAGTATTGCGACCGGAGGGCAGGCTGATTATTTCCGGCTTTAATCCGCGCAGCCTGTGGGGCATTACGCGGATGTTGAAGGGTGCGGAAAAGGGCTTTCCCTGGAACGGCCATTTTTTGAATGCGCCCAGGGTTAAAGACTGGTTGGCGCTGTTGGGTTTTGAACTGTCAGCCGGACGCATGTGCTGTTACCGTCCGCCGATCAATCAGCAAGGCTGGCTGCGCCGCTTCCGGTTTATGGAACCGGCAGGCGACCGCTGGTGGGGCATGGGCGGCGGCGTTTATTTTTTACAGGCGATCAAGCGTGTGCATGGTATGCGCGTATTAACACCAGCCTGGAAAGAACCCGCAAGAGTGCGTGCCGCCCCATCGCTGGCAGCCCGCAAGGTGCTGTACCTGGCGCATTACAAGAATCTGCGTGGGAGTCTGCGTGACAAACGATGAATGGGTAGATGCCTATACCGATGGTGCCTGCAAGGGCAATCCGGGGCCGGGTGGCTGGGGCGTGTTGCTGGTTTACGGCGGGCACAAAAAAGAATTGTCTGGTGGTGTGGCACAAACCACCAACAACCGCATGGAAATGCAGGCGGTGATCGAGGCCTTGAAAAGTCTGAAACGGGCGACAAAAGTACGCGTTCATACCGATTCGCAATATGTACACAAGGGCATCAGCGAATGGATTATGGGCTGGAAGCGCAAGGGCTGGAAAACGGCAGGCGGCAAGCCGGTCAAGAATCAGGATTTGTGGATGGAGCTGGATGGATTGTCCGCCAGTCACGAAGTGCAGTGGAAATGGGTCAAGGGTCATGCTGGACACCCCGGCAACGAGGCGGCAGACACGCTGGCAAATGAAGGGGTGACGAAAGCATTTTTAACGCCCTGACAATATCAAACACAAAATTAAAATAATTTCGCCCCAAACAAGCTTGCCAGGAAAACAAATTGCGCCAGATCATTCTTGATACGGAAACAACCGGGCTGGATCCTCGGCAGGGGCATCGGGTGATTGAGGTTGCCGCAGTCGAGATGTTCAATCGTCGCCTGACGGGCAATCACTTCCACCGCTACCTTAATCCTGATCGTGATATCGACGATGGTGCCATGCAGATACACGGTATCACCCGCGATTTTCTGCAAGACAAACCGCGCTTTGCGGATATTGCCCAGGAATTTGTCGAATACATTCAGGACTCAGAACTCATCATTCACAACGCAGCGTTTGACGTTGGTTTTCTGAATGCCGAACTGGCACTACAGAAATCGCCGCCCCTGGCTACGTTTATCAGCACTGTGATTGATACCCTTGGTATGGCCAGGGGCTTGCATCCGGGGCAACGCAATAACCTCGATGCGCTGTGCAAGCGCTATGGCATCGACAATGCCAACCGTACCTTGCACGGCGCACTGATTGACTGCGAACTGCTGGCGCAGGTTTATCTTTCCATGACGCGCGGGCAGGAGTCGCTGATGATGGAGGCGGACACTACTTCTGCACAGGCAGCGCGCAGCGCTTCTGCCAAGGTACGAGCCAGGCCGATGCGATCCAAACCCACTGTGCAGGAGGCAGAAGCGCATGCGGCGCTATTGCAGACAATTGACCGGGAAAGCCGGGGTGCATGCCTGTGGCTGAAGGCCGGGATGAACTGATTTGCCTTTATTGATGCCCACATCCCGCATCATCAAGCTGCTTCTAGTCTTGACGGCCTGGCTGTTTTCCGGGCTGGCCGCGCAGGCGGCTACAGTCGTGATTGTATTGTCGGATGATTCGGCGGCCTATCAGGAAGCGTCAGAAGCCATAGAACGTGAAATAGGCGACGGGTACAAAATAGTCCGTGTGATGGCGGACAGGCTGGGCGTGGAGCCGGTTTTGTCAGAGGCCAAGCTGGTGCTGGGTGTCGGGGTAAAAGCGACCGAACAGATTGCTGGCCGGGTTGGCAAAACCCCTGTTCTGGCGGTGCTGGTGCCCAAAGACTGGTATCAAAAAATCGGCCGTGCGCTTCTGGTTGAGGGCGCACGAAGCGCCGGGGCTGTGGTGCTGGACCAGCCGTATTCGCGCCAGTTGCAACTCATCAAGGCCGCTTTGCCCAAGGTTTCCAGGGTTGGTGTGGTGGTTAGCCAGAGCAATGCGGGGCAATTGGCAGAGGTTGAACAGGCTGCACGGGCGCTGCGGTTATCGGTAAGCGCTGTAACCATTGATTCCGATTCCTTGTTGGTAGAGTCGCTGGAAAGGATACTGTCTGATTCGGATGTTCTGCTGGCCATACCAGACCCGCTGGTGCTGAATCGCAACACGGTTCAGAGCTTGTTCATTACCAGCTACCGTTATCGCGATCCGGTGGTGGGTTATTCAAAATCGCTTTCCCGCGCCGGGGCGCTGGTGTCGCTTTACTCAACGCCTGCCCAGATAGGGCGGCAGGCAGGCGAGATTACACAGCGATTCTTGTCTGGCGGAAAGTTGCCAGGCATGCAGTGGCCTAAATATTTTTCCATCTCATCTAATACGCATGTGGCACGCTCGCTCGATATTGACCTGATTTCCGAGCAAAGCCTGCTTAGAGAACTACAGGAGGGCGGCGGAAATGATTAAGCTGCCTTTCAAATTGTTAGAGCCGGGTATTCGCCAGCGCGTTTTCTGGCTATCCATTTTGCCTGCCATGTTAATCAGCAGTGCGCTGCTGTTCTATCTGACTGCCGCAAAAGTGCAGGAGATGGAGGCCTCGCTGTCCGATCGTGGGGCGGCAATCGTGCGCCATCTTGGCCCCGCAGCAGAATACGGTGTCATCTCCGGCAATCCAGACATCCTGTTGCCATTATTGGAAACTGCCGCCCGGGAACCCGACGTGCAGGGCGTTATCGTACTGGATGCCAACAAGCAGGTGCTGAGCAAGTCGGGCAGCATTGATGGCCGCGAGTTTATTGGCCGCGAGCTTATTCTTGATGCGAAAGCTGAGCGCGGTGTGGTGCGAATTGATCGGGGACAATCGCTGATTTTTTACGCGCCGGTTACGCGCACAGAAGTCAACCCGGATGATTTCTCGCTAATATCTTTTGATGCGAACAACGAGGTGACGAATGGTGTGGCCAAGCGCCAGATCGGCTGGGTTGGGCTGGTGCTTTCCAAGCAGAGTTTGCAGGACAACCAGAGAAATATCGTCATGCAAAGTATAGTCATTCTGGTTGCCGGGCTGTTTCTCTCCGCCATTCTCGGCTGGCGTATGG
>JAYUCZ010000091.1:0-1852 GCA_043740065.1 Thiobacillaceae bacterium
CACCAGCGGGCATCACAGGGCAAAAGTGCTCCGAACACCGCGCCAGCATTAGATATTGACTTTTTATTGCCAGCGAAGCCGCTCCTGTAACATTCGGCAAACGAAAACAGGGGAGCGATCATGTCAGAAGTCATGCGGAGTTTCATTGGTGTCGCACTGTTGATTGGCATCGGCGTATTGCTCTCGATGAATCGCAAGAGCATTCGTTGGCGCACCGTGCTCGCCGCCCTTGCCGTACAGATGGCGATTGGCGCTTTCGTGCTGTTCATTCCATTCGGCAAGGACGCGCTCACCGCGGTCGCTGGTGGCGTCACCCACGTGCTGGGGTATGGATTCAAGGGCACCGAATTTTTGTTTGGCGGACTGGTGTCGGCAAAAATGTTCGAACTGTTTGGTGGCGGGGGTTTTGTGTTTGCGTTTCGTGTGCTGCCGACCATCATCTACGTGACCACACTGATCGCGGTGCTGTATTACCTGGGTGTGATGCGCTGGATCATCACCATTCTGGGCACGGTTTTCCAGAAGCTGCTTGGCGTGTCGAAAATTGAATCCTTTTGTGCGGTAACGACGATTTTCCTTGGGCAAAATGAAATGGGCGCGGCGGTGAAGCCTTTTATCAGTAAGCTCAAGGGCCCGGAGATTTTTGTCATCATGACCAGCGGCATGGCGAGTGTTGCCGGCGCTGCGCTGGCGGGTTACGCCGGCCTGGGCGTGAAAATGGAATACCTGATCGCGGCAAGCTTCATGGCGATCCCTGGTGGATTGTTGTTCGGTAAATTGCTTTGTCCCTCAGATGAAGAGACCAAGATCAGCTTTGACAATCTGCAATTTGAAGAAAAAAAGCCTGCCAATCTTATCGAGGCCGCCGCCAGTGGCGCAACACTTGGCCTGGCGATTGCAGTCAGCGTGGGGGCAATGCTGATCGCCTTTATCGGCTTGATCGCGTTGTTCAACGGCGTTATCGGCGGTATCGCCGGATGGATGGGATTCGCAGGCGTAAATCTGGAAACAATGCTGGGCAAAGTCTTTGCGCCGCTCGCGTATATGCTCGGCGTGACGTGGGAACACGCCGCGTTTGCGGGGAATTTGATCGGCCAGAAACTCATCCTCAATGAATTCGTCGCGTACGTCGGCTTGGCACCTTACCTGCAGCCGGTCGACAAAGTTGTCGCGGCGGGCCTCACGGTGATCGATCCACGCACGCTGGCGATTCTCTCGTTCGCGCTCTGCGGGTTCGCAAACATTTCGTCGATTGCCATTCTCGCCGGCGCATTTGGCAGCGTCGCCCCTCAATTGCGCGGCATCGTGGCGAAATACGGCTTGCGCGTGGTGGCAGCGGCGACATTGTCCAACTTGATGAGTGCGACCATCGCCGGCATATTTCTTTCGGCAAAATATTGAATCCGCCCGGGATGTTTCTTCCCCAGGAAATCATCCGCAAGAAACGCGACGGGCACGCGCTCGATGCCAAGGACATCGCTGTCTTCGTACGCGGTATTGCCGACAACATTGTTAGCGAAGGTCAAATCGCGGCCTTCACGATGGCGACTTTTCTTAATGGCATGTCGCGTACCGAGGCCGTCGCATTGACGCTTGCAATGCGCGACTCCGGCACTGTGCTTGATTGGCAGGCGCTGAACCTGCCCGGGCCGGTTGTCGACAAGCATTCTACCGGTGGGGTTGGTGACGTCGTATCGCTCATGCTGGGGCCGATGGTGGCGGCCTGCGGTGGCTTCGTGCCGATGATTTCCGGCCGTGGACTCGGCCACACCGGCGGTACGCTCGACAAGCTGGATGCCATTCCCGGTTATCAAACCAATGTCTCGATTCAAAAATTTCAGCAGGTGGTGCG
>JAYUCZ010000092.1:0-4532 GCA_043740065.1 Thiobacillaceae bacterium
CGACTTGCTGATGTCGTCGCCAGAGAACAATAAACGCCCGAGCGTGGCACGCATCACTTGATCGTCGTCGCTGGGGCGACCCCAGTATTGCATCCAGTCGAAGAGGTTTTCGCCCTTGGCAAAATCCGCCGCGTGATCTTGCGCGAAGTAGCCGGGCGTGGCTTTTTCCGCCCATTTTATCTTGCCGTGATTGGGTTGCAGGTCGCCCGCCAGACAGCGCAATAGCGTGGTTTTACCGATACCGTTTTCGCCGATGATGGCGATGCGTTCGCCCGCTTCTACGCGCATGGAAAAGTTTTTGAACAGTGGCTTGTCAAAGCCGTGCGTGAGTTGTTCCACTTCCACCGCCTGGCGGTGCAGCTTCTCGCGCTCGTCGTATTCAAAGCGGATAAACGGATACTGGCGGCTGGACGGCTTGATGTCTTCAATCTTGATTTTGTCGATCTGGCGGGCGCGGCTGGTGGCCTGCTTGGCCTTGGAAGCGTTGGCCGAAAAGCGCCGCACAAAATCCTGCAAATCGGCCACCTGCTGCTTGGCCTTGGCGTTGTCTTTGGATTGCTGCGCCCGCGCCATGGTCGAGGCTTCCATGTAATCGTCGTAATTGCCGGGATACACGGTGAGCTTGGCGTAGTCCATGTCGGCCATGTGGGTGCAGACCTGGTTCAAAAAATGCCGGTCGTGCGAGATGATAATCATCGTGCTTTCGTGGGCGTTGAGCACGTCTTCCAGCCAGCGGATGGTGTCGATGTCGAGGTTGTTGGTGGGTTCGTCCAGCAACAAAATATCCGGCTTGGCAAACAACGCTTGCACCAGCAGCACACGCAATTTCCAACCGGGGGCGACGGCGCTCATCGGGCCATCGTGCAATTCTGTGCCGATGCCTACGCCGAGTAATAATTCACCGGCACGCGCCTCGGCGGTGTAGCCGTCGTACTCGGCAAACTGGCTCTCCAGTTCGGCGGCGTGCATGTAGTCTGCCTCGGTCGCCTCCGGGTTCATGTAGATGGCATTTTTTTCCGCGCTGACACGCCACATATCTTCGTGGCCCATCATGACCACATCCAGCACCCGCTCGTTTTCATAAGCAAATTGATCTTGGCGCAGCCAGGCCATGCGCTCGTGTTTATCCAGGCTGACATTGCCCGCCGTGGAATCCAGCACGCCAGCGAGGATTTTCATGAAGGTCGATTTGCCGCAGCCGTTCGCGCCAATCAGGCCATAGCGGTTGCCGTCACCAAACTTGACCGACACGTTTTCGAACAGCGGCTTCGCGCCAAACTGCATGGTGATGTTGTTGCTGATTAACACGGGAAAGCACCAGAGGGATTAAGCGAACCGCGCATTTTACCCGGTTTGGGCGGGTGGGCGGCTATGCGTATCCAGATGCGGGTCGTCTTGACGGAATTTGCGAATGAACGTGCCGGGATCGAGTTATTGACTTGGCTCGTCGACCAGATCAGCCATATCCAGCCCCAGCGCCCCTGCCAGTTTTTGCAGTGCGGCGACACCGGGTTTGCGCTGCCCGGTTTCAATTTGCGCGATGGCGGGTTGGCTGAGACCGGCGAGTTTCGCAAGTTCGGCCTGGGTCAGGCCGCGATGTTCGCGCCAGACCCGGCAGGGGGATTCGCCCGCCAGCAGACGGCGGAGACTTTCGTGCGGGAGTGTTTGTTCGGCGCTCGCCAGCGCCGCATCGAAAGCGGCAATATCGATGGCCATTTCGGCCTTTTCAGTCAGGGCGAGATAGTCTTCGTAAGGCAGCACGGCATATTCCGGTTTGCCCTCGCGTTCGATGATTTGTACGTTCATTTGTAAATGTCTCCCCGGCTTCCTGCGTTCAGGACTTCAATCAATAGCCGATCATTTTCAATGCGGTAAATGGCACGCCAGCCACCAATGCGCAAACGAAACCCTTCTCGTCCCTGCAATTTCTTGATATCCAGCCCGACATCATCAAGATCGTTGGCAAGCTGCTCGAAAGCGGCCAAAAATCGGATAGACAGCGTAGAGGGCATCACGCGAAATGCCTTCACGGCTGATTTTCGGTATTCGATGCGATATTGCGCCATGCGATAAATATAACATATTGTTATATGTTGTTAATAACTGATTTTCATGGTGATTTTCATGGTGATTTTTATGGCGCAGTTCAGGGTCATGTCTTTAATATGCAACCACCCCCGGATCCAGGCTGCGCCACAAATACCAGGTGGCCACGGTGCGCCAGGGCTGCCAGCGCTCGCCGAATTCCTTTGCGGTGCGTGGGGTGATTTTCTCGCCGTTCAGGTAATGCAGGCCAACGGCTTTCAGCAAACCCAGGTCGTCCACCGGCCAGACGTTGGGGCGCAGCAGGTGGAAAATCAAAAACATTTCGGCAGTCCAGCGGCCTATGCCACGCACGGCGACAAGCTCGGCGATGATGGCTTCGTCGGGCATGTTTGCCCAGCGGTCTGGTTTGATATTTCCACCCACAAAGTGGCTGGCGAGGTCGATGGCGTAGCCAGCTTTCATGCGCGAGAGGCCGCAGGCGCGGAGTGTGTCAATTTCCAGCGCGGCGATCACTTCGGGCTGGATGGGCGTGGCGGTGCAGACCCGGTTCCACACGGCAGCGGCGGCCTTGACAGAGATTTGCTGGCCGACGATGGCGCGCAATAGTGTCTCGAAGGCGTTGCTACGGCTGTTGAGTCTGGCTTCTGGATAGGTGCTGATTAGACGCGCCATGACCGGGTCGGCGCGACTGAGTGCACGGCAGGCTTCGAGCCAGTAGTCAGTTTTCTTCAAGTATTGAGCTTGCTGAGCAGCCCGGCGGTTTTGTCGGGGTCGATATTTTTGATTAGTTTTTGTGACAGGTCGGTCACTTCGTCGACCATGCTGCGCATGACTTGATGTTTGACGGCGAGGATGCCAGTGGGCTGCATGGAAAAGTGGCGCAGTCCCAGCCCGAGCAGCAGGCGGGTCAGTTGCGGATCACCGGCCATTTCGCCGCACACGGACACGGGCTTGCCGGCTTTGAGCCCGCTTTTGATCGTGTGCTGAATCAGCGTGAGCACGGCAGGATGCAGCGGGTCGTAGAGATGCGAGACGGCATCGTCGGCGCGGTCGATGGCGAGGGTGTACTGGATTAAATCGTTGGTGCCGATGGAAAGAAAATCCAGCTTCTTGGCAAATTGTTCGGCCATCAGCGCGGCGGCAGGAATTTCTATCATGCCGCCGACCGGCACTGCGTCGGCGAATTTTATGCGTTCGTTGCGCAGACCTTGTTTGGCCTGTTCGATCAGTTGCAGGGTGTGGTTGATCTCGGCAAAGTTGCCCAGCATGGGGATGAGGATGCGGGTTTTGCCATACGCCGAGGCGCGCAGGATGGCGCGCAACTGCGTTTCAAACAAACGCGGCTCGGCCAGGCACAAGCGGATGGCACGCAAGCCCAGCGCCGGGTTGTCGGCCACGGTGTGCCCCCACGGAGCCTGCTTGTCTGCACCAAGGTCGAGGGTGCGGATGGTGACGGGCTTGCCGCCCATGGCTTCGATTACCGTGCGATAAGCCTCGAACTGCTCGTCTTCGCTGGGCAAGCTGTCGCGGTTAAGAAACAGGAATTCGCTGCGAAATAATCCGATTCCCTGTGCGCCAGCTTCCTTGACGGCGGGGATGTCTTCGGGCAATTCGATGTTGGCGTGGAGTTCTACCGCGATACCGTCAAGAGAGGTGGCACGACTGGTTTTAAGCTTCTTGAGCTTCTCGATTTCATGCCGCCACTTGGCCTGTTTCTGGCGATATTCGTCGAGGATTTTTTCATCCGGATCGACAATGACTACGCCTTCGCGGCCATCGACAATAATCCACTCGTGATCTTTAATCAGCCCGCGTGCCTGATGCAGCGCCATCACCGATGGAATGCCCAGACTTCTTGCCAGAATCGCGGTATGCGAAGTAGCGCCACCCAAGTCGGTAATAAACGCGGCGAACTTGGTGTTCTTGAACAGGATCATGTCCGCCGGGGTCAGCTCGTGCGCCACCAGCACGCACTCCTCGGCGGCGGTTTGCGGGACAGGCGTGCCGGGGTGGCCGACCAGGGTTTTGATGACGCGCTGTACCACCTGCACCACGTCTTCCTGACGTGAGCGCAAGTAGGCATCCTCCATTTCCTCAAAGCGTGCCACCAGGGCTTCCATCTGCTGGGTTAGCGCCCATTCGGCATTGCATTTTTGTTCTTGAATCAGGCGCTTGGGCTCCTCGTCGATCATGTTGTCGTCGAGGATGAGCAGGTGCATGTCGAGAAAGGCCGGCAATTCGGCGGGCGCGTGGGCGGGTATCTGTGTGCGCAGATGGCGCAAATCGGCGCGGGTTTTTTCCACCGCGTCGTCAAAGCGTTTTAGTTCGGATTCGATCAGGTGTTCGGGCAGGAGGTAATACGCTACTTCCACACGCGATGGCGAGGCCAGATGCGCACGACCGATGGCGATGCCGGAAGACGCGCCAATGCCGTGCAGGGTAAAACTCACTCGCCTTCTCCGAACTTGTCGGCAAACAAGGCCGAA
>JAYUCZ010000093.1:0-4521 GCA_043740065.1 Thiobacillaceae bacterium
CCTGACGGTTTTCCGTCAGGCGTTATTTTTTTGGAGGCGCAATGCCCTATATCCAGCGTAATAGCGAAGGCGGAATTTCCGCAGTTTCTGTCGAGCAAAACGAGGCTTTTCGCGAATGGAGCGAACCCGACTCACCTGAGCTCAAGGTCTATCTGTCGCGTGTGACCGGCAACACGCCCATCGTCGCCGGTGCGCTGGAAGAATCCGACCACGCGCTGGTGCGGGTGGTGGACGACCTGGTTAACGTGCTGATCGAGAAAAACCTGATGCGCTTTACCGACCTGCCGGAAGCCGCGCAGCAAAAACTCATGGCGCGCCAATCGCTGCGGCGGTCGCTCAACAGCTTGAAGCTGCTGGGGGATGAGGATCAGACTGTGCTCTAACCGTTCCAAAAGCGAGGCTTTTGGTTGTACTGAGCTTCGCCCGCTTGCCTGACCCGCACAGAAACAGCCCTCAACTTTTTTGACAAAGTGCAACCATTGCACTATTCTGAACGCATGCCCACCATCAAGCGGTTTCCTGGTTGCAAGGTGTTGTTGAACCCGAATGATCACAACCCTCCACATTTCCATGTACGCATGAATGATGGGCGCGAGGCATGGGTGGCCATTACCACACTGGAAATACTCCATGGTGGCGTTTCACGCGGGGAGATCGCCGAGGTGCTGACTTGGGCGGTCGGATGCCGCGCCGCCCTGTTGAAGCAATTCGAGGAACTGCAACAATGAACAACGATATTTTCAAGCTTATAACCGCGAAGCCGCTGGATGAGTTCCGTCTGCGCCTCGGTTATGCGGACGGGGCAGATTTTGAGGTGTCACTTCACGACTGGATCACTAAAACCAAAGCGCTATCTAGTCTCAAGAAACGCGATTTTTTCAATCAAGCCCATGTCGGCGCAGGCGGCCACAGCGTAGCCTGGGTGGACGACGAAACTGAGCTTGGCGCGGATAATCTACGCAATCTTGCGGTAGAGCAGTCTGGCGGCATCGGGCATGAACGTATCTGGGAGTGGATGCACCGTAATGGCCTTACGCTTGATTCCGCAGCCGAGGCGTTAGGGATCAGCCGACGCATGATTGTTTATTACCGCAATGGGCAAAAACCCATCCCGCGCCATATCTGGCTGGCCTGCATGGGGTGGGAAAGCCTGCATTTGAAGCAAGCTGCTTGATTGGAATCAGGGGGTAAGGAACGGTCTATTCAGTGCCGCGTTTACTCCCTCAGGCTTCCACCGCCGGCCCGGTTACGCCATCAAACCCCAGCCCTGGCAGCAACGCCAGCTCCTCGGCGCTGCGCACGCCCTCGGCAATCACCGAAACACCGATGGAGTGCGCCATGTTGCACAGGCCTTTCAAAAACTCTTGATTGCCCGGATTGGTGTGAATGTCACGGATGAAGCTGCCATCCACTTTCAGGTAATCCAGCCCCAGGTCGGCAACTTTGGCGATTTCGCTAAAGTGATGGCCAAAATGTTCGATGCCGACATGGCAGCCCAAACCCTTTAGCGTATGGCACAGGTCGCGGAAGGCTTCTAGCTGGCGGAACACGCCATGTTCTGCCACTTCAATCCAGAGGCGCTTGCATAACGCGGGTTGCGGTTTCAGCAAGTCAATTAGTTTGTTGTGAAAACCCCAGTCGGCGATGCTGTCGGCGGACAGGTTGAGCGCAATTTCTCCAGCGCCCGCTTGCAGACCACTGAGCGCCATGCGCACCACCTGCAAATCCAGTTCTGCGGTCAGTTTGAGACGTTCGGCCATGGGCATGAAATCGCCTGCCGGTAGCCACGGGCCATCGGCATGGGCTTGCAGGCGAACGACGCTTTCTTGGTGGATGACCACGCCGCTGGCGGCCAATACCGGAAAGCTGGCAAGCTTCAGGCGTTGTCCCGTCAACGCCTCGGACAACATGCTGCGCCAGGCTTCGCCAGAGGTGGCTAGCGGAGTATCGGTTGCCGGTTCGCCAATATGCCAGGCATTGGGGCCTTGTATTTCGGCGCTAGCCAGGGCGTTATCCACATTTGCCAGCAAGGCATCCATGGCCTGCCCGCGCCGATAATGTGCAACGCCGATATGGAAGATGTTTTCCAGTTCCGGATGCGCCGATGCCACGCGGGCTTTTATGCTCTGGGCAAGCGCCTCGGCCAGCGCCCCGCCATCGCTGGCTTGCGGCAGCAGCAGGGCAAAATCCGCCCCGCGCAGCCGCGCAGCTAATGTTTTGCCGGTCTGGGTTGCATCGGTTTGGCCGGATGCGGCATCGGTCAGCGCCATGGCAACGTCTTGCAGCAACCTGTCGGCACCGACATGCCCCAACTGGTTGTTGATGGCGGCAAGATCCGTCAACCGCACCATCGCCAGCAGACCATGGGGGGCAGCATCGTCGTTGACTAGCGCCTCGCGCAGACGGCCAATAAAAAACTCGCGGTTGGGCAAGCCGGTGGTTGCATCGTGGTTGACCTGACGGCGTAACGAATCCAGACGTGCGGCTTCGTCGGCGAACATCTGTTTTAACCTGCCCACCATGTCGTTCATGGCCAGCGCCACACTGCGCAATTCAGGCGTTTTGGGCACGGCTATGCTGATGAATTGGCGTTTGCTGATGGCGTGCGCCTGATCGACAACACGATCCAATGGGCGGGTAATCAAGCGCAACATCAGACTACCCAGCAGGCCGGCCAGAATTCCGCCCACCACAAACCACGCCAGCAAGTCCAGCGTGCCCTGCCAGAGCGCCTCGTAAGCAAAGCGGCCATGGCTTTGCAGGGTGATGCTGCCAAACTGTTTCCAGCCGTCCTGCACCAGCGCCACGCCCGGTTTGGCTTGGATGGGAAAAAGCCGCGTAAACCACGCGGGCGCACCTTGTTCCCCAGCCGACTCTTGCGTGCGTTCAACAATCACCGCACCTGCCGGATCGGTCAGCCGGATGGCCTGATAGTGCCCGGTATCAAATTGCGCCGATACCAGCAACTCGATGGTGACCGGGTCTTTTTCCCGGAACTGCGACATGGACAGCGCCAGCGCCGTCGCGTTGTCGACATTTTTAAGATAAAGCTGTTTTTCCAGATAGCTGCGGGCGGTAAGAGTGTTGACCAGCAAACTGCCGACAAAGGCGGCAATGGTCAGCGCGACGACAGCAAGCCAGATGCGTCGGAACAGAGACATGATTATTCTCCCAACTCAATGTTTTGGATGTTTTGCGCACAATACAGGTTTTTCATTCAAAGCCCTCGGCCTGCATGCGTGCAAGCAGATCGCGCCAGCGTGACAGCCTGGCCGTAGAACTGCCAGATGCCTTCTCCGTCGGCCCGCTGCCCACCCACAGACCCGCGCTGTTAAAGCTGAAAATCGGGTAGAGGTCTACTCTGCGCGAGGCCGGGCGAATGTCGTCGATGAGGTTGTCCAGGATCAGTGGCTCTTCTAGCGCTGAAGGGTAGTAACTCAAAATCATGTGCGCCTGCGTCACACTACTGCTGCTACCACCAATCTGCGCACGCACGTAGGTCATGCGCAACTTCTCGACCGGCACGCCCAGGGTTTTTAAGGTGACGTACTTGGCAATGGCAAAATCTTCGCAATCACCTTCGCCGCGCCCCATGGTTTCCAGCGGGGTCGCCCAGTAATCGGCTTTGCCCCAGATATCGACATCTTCCCTGAACTGCACCCGGCGGTTAAAAAAATCATTCACTCGGGTCATTTTTTCGCGTTCTGGCAAAATTTGTACCTGCACAACCATGTCCCGCCACTGGTTCAAGGCCAGCACCGCAGGCGCACCATAACGCGCCTGCGCCAACTGAAATGCCCGTTCAAGGCTGGGCAACGCGGCATGCGGCAGCGTTACGGGCGCAAAAGCCGCAACAAAAGCCAGCGCAAATGCCCAGCATTTGCTCCATGTTCCGCATCCGCAGCAGTGTTGGCGTGAAAACAACAACATTCTCCGAGGCGCGCCTATGCCGGGGTTCGCGGTTGCAGTGCAAAGGAATTAGCGATTATCATGGCATCCGGCTGTAAATAAAGACAGTTTATAAATATCGGCAATACGCCACAAAACTGCAATGCCCGACATCCCCCGGATGTTAAATCGTCGGGCAAAAAACGCTGGTCAATAATGCGGCGGAGAAACAACAAGATTCTTAATTTACTCCGATACTGATTTTAGAGAGGCAGTTCAACATGATTTCCACATGGTTTAAAGTTTCCGCGCTGACGCTGGCTGTCAGCGCTTCGCTCCAGGCTCAAGCCATCACCCTCAAGGATGCCGCACAGGAAGCTGTGTTGCGCAACCCTGAAGTCGCCGCCAAATGGCACGCCTACAAGGAAGCCACCGAAAGCGTCGGTACTGCTAAAGGCCGTTACCTGCCTAAAGTCGATTTGAATGCCGGTATCTTCCGCGAGCATAAGGATGACCCCACTCCCGGCGGCCACCGCGATTTCACCTCGCGTGGCGTGGAATTGTCCCTGAACCAGATTCTGTTTGACGGCTTTGCCACCCGCAACGATGTCAAGCGCCTGAACTATGCGCAGC
>JAYUCZ010000094.1:0-1830 GCA_043740065.1 Thiobacillaceae bacterium
GACTTTTCACAAATGCAAATCGTGGAAAGCCGCGATGAACTGGGCGGCTTGATCCAGTCGTTTAACCAGATGACCAGCCAGTTGTCCGAAGCGCGCGGCGAGGCCGAGCAAAACCATCAGCTAACCGAGCAAGCCAAGGCCTATCTGGAAAGCGTGCTGACCAATTTGTCTTCCGGGGTGGTGGCGCTGGATCACAAGCTGCGTGTGCGTGCCGCCAACGATGCCGCCATTCGTATCCTGAACGCGGGTGCCGAGGAACTTTCCGGCAAACCACTGGTGGAATGGGGCGAGCCGGAATCCGCCCTGCGTGCGTTTGGCGAGCAGGTGGCGGAGCATTTTGTGGCCAGCGAAGGCGGCGACTGGCAAACACAACTGGAATATGCCCGCCCCGGACAGCTGCAACTTTTGCTGGCGCGTGGCAGCAAATTGCCCGAGGCCGTACAGCGCGGCTATACCCTGGTATTTGACGACGTGACCAAACTGATCCGCGCCGAACGCGATGCCGCCTGGGGCGAAGTGGCGCGTCGCCTGGCGCACGAAATCAAGAACCCGCTCACGCCCATCCAGTTATCCGCCGAAAGATTAGCGCTGCGATTAATGGACAAATTGGCCGACAGCGATGCCGACATGCTGCGGCGTGCTACCGACACCATCGTCAACCAGGTGGGGGCCATGAAAAGCATGGTCGATGCTTTTGCCAGCTATGCACGCATGCCCAGTGCGCAGATTGCGCCGCTGGATTTGAATGCGCTGATTCGTGAAGTTTTGACGCTGTATGATGGTGCCGGGATACAGCTGGAATTGGCGACAGACTTGCCGTTAGTGGCGGGGGACTCCACACTGATGCGCCAGGTGATACATAATCTGCTGCAAAATGCGCAGGATGCATTGAGCGGGCAACAAGATGGTCGTGTCGCGATCAGCACAGTGGCGGATAATGGCAAGATCAGCATGATTATTTCGGACAATGGTCCGGGGTTTCCGGATCATTTAATGCCCCGACTTTTTGAGCCTTATGCCACCACCAAACAAAAAGGCACGGGTCTCGGATTGCCGGTGGTAAAGAAAATCGTTGAAGAACATCAGGGAAGCATTACAGTGGAAAATCTGACGGCGGGCGGCGCTTGCGTGTGCGTTTATCTTCCGGTTTTCCAAAGGCCGGTATCGCCAAGGCCGGAATCACAAAGGGGCAGCCAGTGAGCGGACATGTGTTGGTGGTGGATGATGAAGTCGGCATCCGTGAATTGCTGTCGGAAATTCTTACTGAAGAAGGTTATGACGTGCATACGGCAGAAGACGCAGCCAGCGCACGCGCTTACCGCGCACAACAGCGTCCCGATCTGGTGTTGCTGGACATCTGGATGCCGGATACCGACGGCGTAACCCTGCTTAAAGAATGGGCGGCCAGCGGCCAGCTCACCATGCCGGTGGTGATGATGTCCGGCCACGCCACCATCGACACCGCAGTCGAGGCCACCAAAATGGGTGCGGTCGATTTTCTCGAAAAGCCCATCGCGCTGGCCAAATTGCTGGCCACAGTCACCAAGGCCATCAAGAAAATGGAAGGCCCGCGCCGGGTGCCTTCGCTGGAGCTGACCGCGCTTGGTAAAAGCGCGCCAGTGCAGGAGCTGAAGAAACGCCTGACCCAGATTGCCAGTCACACGCATCCGGTATTGCTGTCCGGCGAGCCAGGCAGCGGATTTGAATTGTGCGCACGCTTTTTGCACCCCGCCAATACGCCGTGGGTGGAAATCACCGATCGCGCCCAACTGATTTCCTCGCCTGCCACCTACCTTGAAAAAGTTCAGAACGGCACGCTGTACCTGCCCG
>JAYUCZ010000095.1:0-1827 GCA_043740065.1 Thiobacillaceae bacterium
GGCGACGCGCGCCCCCAGTCGGAAGACCTGGTCCTGCTGCGTGACTTGCTCGCCAAGACGCTGGAATTCGGCGTCGTCACCCAGCTATCGCACAACCCAAAACTGGCGGAAAAAGCCCAGCAACTGGCGGTTGCCGTGCGTGAGGCCCACAGCGCCTCCGCCTTGAGCAAGGCCGCCTCCGGGCTGAAATCGCTTTGGCTCAGCATCGAGATGCAGTCCTCCGATACCCACGACCAACAGGAAACGCTCAAGCGCATTTTGCTGTTGCTGGTGGAAAACATCGGCGAGCTGCTGGACGACGACACCTGGTTGCGCGGCCAGCTCGATATGGTGCAGGACGTTATCGCCGGCCCGCTCCTGATTCGTTCGCTGCAGGAAGCCGAGCAGCGCCTCAAGGAAGTGATTTACAAGCAAGGGCTGGTCAAGCATGGCCTGCGCGAAGCCACCGCCACGCTCAAAGCCACCATGACCCACTTCGTCAGCCGCATGAGCGATGTGGTCGCGGCCAACGATGAATACCAGGACAAGATCGCCTCCCACATCGAGCAGATCAGCAACACCGAAGACGTGCTGGAACTGAACCGGATTCTTGAAACCTTGCTGGATGAAACCCGCACCGCACAAGCGGATACCCGACGCGCCTACGATAAACTGGTACTCGAGCGGGACACCGCGCAGCAGGCCGAAGGCCGCATCAAACAGCTGGAAACCCAGCTCGCCGAAATGAGTACATTGATCCGCGAAGATCCTCTGACCCACAGCCTTAACCGGCGCGGACTGGATGATGAATTCGCCCGCGAAGCATCACGCGCCGACCGCCAAAAGGCCCAGCTCTGCATTGCAGTGCTCGACATCGACAACTTCAAGGCGCTGAACGACAAGCGCGGCCACCAGACCGGCGACGAAGCGCTGATCCATCTGGTCACGGTTGCCAAGGAAGAATTACGTCTCACCGACCAGATTGCGCGCCTCGGGGGTGAGGAATTCCTGATCATGATGCCGAGCACATCGCTCGACGCTGCGGCCACCATCATCACCCGCCTGCAACGCAACCTCACCAAAAAATACTTTCTCGACAACAACGAAAAAGTTCTGATTACCTTCAGCGCCGGCATTGCCGAGCGCGCGCTGGGCGAATCGCAGGAGTCTTTGATCAAGCGTGCAGACAGCGCCATGTATGAAGCCAAGCAAACCGGCAAGAACCGGGTTTGTCTGGCGCCCGGCGCGCCACAGGCACCCGCAGCATGAAAATCATGCAGATTTTTTCCAAACAGCCTTAACTTTCTCCAACCTCCGACGATTCCTCACACAACGGCGGTTCATGTGGCCCAAGCGGGCAGACCAAAGTTGACGGCACCAACCCAATTCCGGGGATAAAGGCCGAATCAATCGACCCACTTAAAGGAGAAATATCATGGCAGCAGTAATCAACACCAACATTGCATCACTCAACGCTCAGCGCAACCTGAACATGTCGCAGTCCTCGCTCAACACCTCGATCCAGCGCTTGTCTTCCGGCCTGCGTGTGAACAGCGCCAAGGACGATGCGGCTGGTCTTTCCATTGCCACCCGCATGGATTCCCAGTTTCGCGGCATGAATGTGGCGATTCGCAACGCCAATGACGGCATCTCTCTGGCACAAACAGCTGAAGGTGGCCTGGCAACCATCACCGACTCCTTGCAGCGCATGCGCGAACTGGCCGTTCAAGCTGCCAACGGCACCAATACACTCGCAGACCGTGCCAATCTGGATACTGAATATCAGGCACTCTCTTCTGAAGTCACCCGGATTGCCGCGACCACGCAATTCAACGGCAAATTTGTTTT
>JAYUCZ010000096.1:0-10548 GCA_043740065.1 Thiobacillaceae bacterium
CAACGGACCCAGGGGCAGCTGTGCGTCTTTGAAGCTCTTGAAGTTGCTGAATGTGAAGGTGGAGAGCATGAGACCTCCTGTCAATGAGGCAGCAGTTCGGCTACCGTGGGCGTCGAGCGGTCAGCTGCCGGGGGTTCGCTACAGACGGACACACTTTCGTTCCCGAGTGACGGGTCGTCCTCGCCCCACACACGGGCCAACGTGGCCTGGATCTTCTTCTCAAGGCGGGCAATCAGCTCTCGGTTGGCCGCGACCAGCGCTTGCTCGGCTTCGATCTCGGCGATGAGGGCTTGCTGGGTTTGGAAAAGTTTGTCACTCACGCGGCAGGCGGAAACCATCGAAGCAGCGCGTTTCGTAAAGTGTGAAATGCCTGATCGGTACATCCTTGTGCCGTTACTCGCGTCGCCAATTGCTGATAGATCGCGGATGACCTGCCCTTTTTGGACTGACGAAGCGCCCATTCGACGGCCTCTTTTGGACGGGCAGGTTTCGCCTCGTCGGGTTGCCAGTAACCCTTGGCTTCCAGCTCGGCACGAAGTGCTGCGAATGCGCCGTCAAAACCAAGAGCCGTGCAAACATGAGGACTATCCTGCCATACCCAATTTTCCAGTTCCGGGGCGATGACTACCGCACACCCGCTGTCGTCCAACCAGCCAGCATTGACCAGGTGTTCGTTTAAACGTTGTGATATCGCATCCTTGCCCGGTGAGCCGCCCCATTCGGCATCGACCATGACGACTGCGTGCCGGTGGGTGCTGGCATAAGGCTGCAAGAATTCATTTGCCCGGGTGTAAAGCCCAGGGTCGTTTTGCCCGTGGGCGACCCGCAAGTCCTGACGAAAATCGAAATCAAAATCCCCGCAGCCGACGGCATGATGGAAAGCCTCACGCGAGAAAAAACCCTTGAGCATTCCCTCCATATTTTTGTCCGCCACCAGAAACAGGCAATCCCTCATCCCAGCACTCCTGTTGCGAACAGTTCGCCGAGATTCAGCGCAGATTTCCATTCGCGCAAACGCGGATGGTCGCTGCCGCGAACAATATCCACCGCACCTTCATCAGTCTTGCCAAAACATAAAATCTGCTTTGATTCCAGCAGGCTGAGCACAACCGGAGAGTGCGTGGCGCACAACACCTGCGCGTCATAAACGGAAGACAGCGACTGCATCACGGTTTCCATCGCCTTCGGGTGAATGCCGTTTTCCGGTTCTTCGATCAGCACCACGTTCGGCGTTGTCGGCGCGTAAGCTAGTAACGTCAAAGCGAGCAGACGTAGCGTGCCATCGGAAAGCACCCACGAGGGGGCAATCAAGCCGCTCTTGTATTTCAACTGGATATAACGGGAGCGATCTTCAGGCTTTTCGCAAGTCTGCACATCGTCCAGATCATCCAGCGTAGTCGCCAGATGCGCGACCCAGTCCGCTTTAGCTTTTGACCCTCTTTTATTTTCAAGCGCATGTACCACCCAAGGCAAGTTGGAACCGTCAGGCAGAAAATCGGAAGGCGAGCCAGCGGGTGAAGGCATACGCATTTTTTCCGCATTGAGCATCAAGCGGTGAATGCCTTCCATCAAGACCCGCTTTGCCCAGGTTGCGGCAGGGAATTTTTGTTCATCTTCCGGCAGGTTGGCGAGTGCGCTCTTGGTTGGGCCAAGGCGAAACAGGTTGTTCCAGTCCGACGTTTCTGACCGGAAATAGTCGTTTCCACTTTCAACCACTTTGCTCACAACTCTGCGCCAACCGGGTGGGCTTCTCTTGTTCTGGGGCAAAACGATATGCTCCGGACCGGTTTCCGGGCATGGGAACAACGTTTGTTGATGAGTCTCACGCAGCTTGATTTCGTCGCATAGCCACAGTGTTTCATGGTCGATACTCAACCGGTCATCGGTATGGATGCCCAACTCGTAACGCGCATAGCGATAACGCTTCCCCAATTTCTCGACAATCGCGCTAGGCAATTCCAGCGTCACGGCGATTTCCACCCCGCCTCCCTGGCGCAGCCAGGTCAAATCCAGCGGATCAACCGCGCGCGGTGCGATATTCATGCGGGCATTGCCAAACACCGCCGCATCCAGCCCGCTGGCGAGAATGTCGCGCACCAGAAGCAAGGCATCGAACAAAGTGCTTTTGCCGCAAGCATTCGGCCCCACCATCACCAAAAATGGCTCGAAATCGACCGAGACATAACGCAAGGCGCGCAGGCCTTTGACTTCCAATTGCCGGATCATGCAGTTTCTCCGAGAGGTTCATGGGTATTTTCACCCCAAACACGGGCGAGGGTGGCCTGGATTTTTTGCTCGAAGCGGGCGATCAGCTCGCGGTTGGCGGCGACCAGCGCTTGCTCGGCTTCGATCTCGGCGACGATGGCTTGCTGAGTGGCGAGGGGTGGGAGGGGGATTGTTCTCTCACAAACAGTCGTCTGTGAGATTGAAGGTTGGCCACCAACTTTGGCGAATTGATTCAGATTTAGCTGAGCCAGTACCTGTGCCAAATACCCCAGGTTAATCTCTTTCTTAAATTCGGAAATATAGAGCCCGTTATCCGTGATCCACGCTTTCGGTTCGGTGATGTGAACGGCACCGCAATAAGCGCCGACACGACCAATGACAATATTTTCCGTTTCCAAAAAATATTCAGAGTGAGTGCCTGTTTTTCCGTTTCCGCCGTAAACGGGATAGCGGCCTTCCTTCATGTTTGTTTGCGTGAGCCCGCGTCCACTCGAAAGTTTGAAAATGTCGCCTAGCAACACCATCGGCCAGTCGGGGTGGATGGGGATGTGGGGGCGGTAGTGGTCTAGGACGGCGCGGGCGCCGTTGATGACTTTCTGGTAGCCCTCGATCTCCGCCACGATCTCCTTTTGCATCTCCAGCGGCGGCAGGGGGATTTGGTAATCACCGACCCACTTGGAACTGAGATTCGCTTGTGCCACGCCGCTTGATCCAGCGATCGCGTCGGCCTCGAACTTACCCGTGTTCAGGATTGCGAAAAGGTATTCCGAAAGACAGGGCGCTCCGTTGATTGGCTCAACATGGGCGACCCGCTGATTCAGAACAGCGGGTTGGTGCTCCTGTTTTAGTTGGCCGACCCGTCCGACATTACCCGTCAGTGACATCAATATGTCTCCAGCTTTCAACGTGTAGTCGGCGAACTCCTTCCGTCGTTCCGTTGCCATGAACTTCGGATCGTCATCAATGACTTCTCCTTTCTGCACATTCTTGATCCGCATCACGCGAAGACCTTTGTCCACATACTCCTCACTCTTGAAGGCGAAGCCGTTTTTCACCCGTGCAACTTCTGACAGCGGGACAAAGGGGTAACTTGACATGGCGACAGCCCCCTCCCGATACCGCTCCCCGCTCAGGTTGTAGTCACCATTCGCGGCGATCTTTTCTTTCGGCACGATCAGCGCTTTGCCCGACTCGACCAAAGCATTCAACATGGATGAACAGGATGGACAGGATGAATTGCTTTTATCCTGCCCATCCTGTCTATCCATGTGAATAAACGCTTTCAACGCTGCCGCCACCTGCGGCAAGTCGTTTTTCTCGATGGCGCGGCGCTGCGCCCCCAGCCCAAACCCGTCGTTTTCCACTTTGAAAAACGCAACGCTGTCCCGCGCCTTTGCCTGCGATTTATCCAGAAAGAGAATCGAGGTTTTCACCCCGGAGTAGGGGTTGAAGCAGCCCGCTGGCAACGAGACGACGGCGACCAGTGAATTTTCCACCAGCATTTTGCGTAGCGTTTTGTAGGCGGTCTGGCTTTGAAAAATGATGCCTTCGGGGACGATGATGGCGGCGCGGCCATTGGGTGTTAAGTGCTCGGCCATGTAATCCACGAACAGCACTTCGCTGCGCTTAGCCTGAATGGAGAAACGCTTGTGCGGCTTGATGCCGCCTTTGGGCGACATGAAGGGCGGGTTGGCGAGTATTACATCGGCGAATTCGTTCCAGCGCTCTTCGCTGGTGAGCGTGTCGTATTCAAAGATGTGCGGGTCGGCAAAGCCGTGCAGGTAGAGGTTGACCAAGGAGAGCCGCACCATGTCGGGCGAGATGTCGTAGCCACGGATGTTTTGGGCGAGGCGGGCGCGGTCGTCGGGGGTGAGTAAATCTCCGGCGCGTTGCGTCGCCCCCTCTCCCCGACCCTCCCCCGCGAGGGGGGAGGGGGAAGAATGTTGTTTCAGGATGTGTTTGTAGGCGGAGATTAAAAAACCGGCGGTGCCGCAGGCGGGGTCGAGCAGGGTTTCGTGCTTTTTCGGGTCGAGCACTTCAACCATGAAGTCGATGATGTGGCGCGGGGTGCGGAACTGGCCGGCATCGCCCTGGCTGCCCAGCACGGAGAGCAGGTATTCAAACGCATCGCCTAATCGTTCGCTGTGGTCGTAGCTGAATTCGTCGATGATTTTGAGAAAGCTTTTCAGCGTTTCGGGGTCGCGATACGGCAGGTAGGCGTTTTTGAAGATGTCGCGGAACAGTGCGGGAATGCCGGGGTTTTCCGGCATTTTGCTGATGCCTTCGCTGTAGAGCGCGAGCGTTTCATGCCCACCCAGTCCGCCGCGCATGAGCTTGGCCCAGCCGTAGCGGGCGAAGTCGCCGGTAAAAAACTTGCGCTTGCCGCCGAGTTCTTCGGATTCGGCGTCCATGTCGTCCATGAACTTGTAGATGAGCGCGATGGTGATCTGCTCAACCTGGGATTTGGGGTCGGGCACTTTGCCGACGAGGATGTCGCGGGCGCTGTCGATGCGGCGTTTGGTGGCGGTGTCTAGCACTGCTTATCCCCTGAGTTGAGTAGGGCGCAATAACCGAAGGGCATTGCGCCGGATGAGGCGGGTGCGGTGCAATGCACCCGCAAGGGGTAGGCCGTGGTTGTATAGCCGACAAGTCGGCAACAACCACGCACCGCTGCGCTTATTGCACCCTTGTGCAGGCTGCTTTTTAAACCTCTCGAATTCGAGGGGTTTAAAAGCGGATGTGTATTTAATTCCGTCGAATTCGACGGGATTAAATATGGCGAATTCGCCACAATTAAAACGATGCTCAGATGGGTATGTAGGGCGGATGAGGCCGAAGGCCGTTATCCGCCGAATGGGTGCGCCAAGCATCCGGCGGATAACGCTACGCTCATCCGCCCTACAGGTGTGCAACGAGTGCCATGAATATCTGGATGGGTTCATGGTTCAAGGCGCGAATTGGTTCAAGGGCACGTAGTCCTTGATGTAGTTGGGAATCAGTGCGCGGTATCTGGCGGGCACGGCCTTGAAGTCGCGGGTGGAGAAATACGGGTTGGTGGCCAGGTCGGTGAACTGGCCGGATTCGATGATGCCGCGCACGGTGTCGCTGGTGGCATAGGCCTTGAAGTAGGTTTTAATGGCGGGAATGGCCTCGGCTTCTTCGGGCTTGGCATCGCTGACGAACTTGGCGAATTCCTCTTCCAGCAGTTCGTCTCTGGATTTGAAGCCGGGGATGAGGCCGAAGATTTTCTCCAGAATCTCGCGCAAGCCCAGACGCCGATCGACGGCGGCGGCTTTGCGCAGTTTGTCGAGGCTGTAGTACTCGGTGGGCTTGTCGAACACTTCGCGGTTGACGTAATCAATCACGCGATCCCATTGCCCGGCTTCAACCGCTTGGGCGATGGTGGCGTTGTCGCGCATGGTGTCTTCAAATTTCTCGAAGAACATGCGGTCGATTCTCATGCCTTCAGCAGTGATTTGCTCGACCTTGAGCGAGGCGATGATGTCGTCGCCTGTGTGCTCGTAAGTGCCGCCGGGTGGTTGCGGCGGCTGCGGATTGTCGCTGCCTTTGCCTTGGGGTTTGGGCAGCTTCAGCACTTCGTCGTAGTTGAATTCGGTCTCGAAGTATTCGCAGTTGGCGAAGAAGTCGAACAGTTTGAACGCGGCCTTGTTCGGCGCGGTGATGCTGTCCATGAGGGCATCGTCGAAAAGCTGTTCGCGGAAGTCGTGCTTTCGCGTACCGCGCCCCTTGATCTGGATGAAATCGGTGGGCGAAAAAATCGGACGAAACAGGCCGAGGTTGAGAATGTCCGGGCAGTCGTAGCCGGTGGTCATCATGCCGACGGTGACGCAGACACGCGCCTTGCTGGTTTTGTAGGCGGGCAGGAAGTTGGCCGAACCGAGCAGGGTGTTGTTGACGAAGTTGCGGGTGAACTGTTGCGCGTCTGGAATCTGCGACGTGACCTGTACGGCAAAGTCGGACTGGTATTTGCCCGGATACAGGCGGTCGGCCATCTGGTTGAGAATTTGCACCAGTTTGGCGGCGTGGTGCTGGCTGACGGCGAAGAGGATGGACTTGCCAAACTCGCCGCTGACGGGGTCGCACAGGGCGTTTTCGAGAAAGGTTTTGCAGAAAAGCTGGTTGGTGGCTTCGGAGAAAAAGCGTTTTTCAAATTCGCGCTGTTTGTAGCTTTCTTCCTGCTCATTGCCCGCGTCGTCGGTGAAGGTGGCAGCATAACCTTGTTCGGACAGCAGCTCGGTGGTGATGTCGGTGCGCGCATCGACCACGGTAGGGTTGATGAGATAACCCTGTTTCACGCCATCGAGCAGCGAGTAACGGAAGGTCGGCTGGCTGTTCTCGCAGCCGAAGGTACGGTAGGTGTCGAGCAGCAAACGGCGTTCGGCTTCGCGCGGGTCGTGGGAGTTGGTTTTTGCGCTGTCGAAGCGACGCAGGTAGTCGCGCGGCGTAGCTGTGAGGCCAAGCTTGTAGCCGATAAAGTAGTCGAACACGGCGCGGGCGTTGCCGCCGATGGAGCGATGTGCTTCGTCGGAGATAACCAGATCAAAATCGGTAGGCGAAAACAGCCGCTGGTATTTGTTGTTGAACAGCAGCGACTGCACGGTGGTAACGACAATCTCGGCGCGCTGCCAGTCGTCGCGGTTTTCCTTGTAGATCACCGTTTTGAAATCATTGGATAGCAGGGCAGCGAAGGCTTTCTTGGCCTGGTCTTCGAGTTCGAGACGATCAACTAAAAACAGTACGCGCCGCGCATTGCCGGTGCGCAGAAAGAGCTTGATGACGGCAGCGGCGGTAAGCGTCTTGCCGGTTCCCGTGGCCATCTCAAACAGAAAGCGGTCGTGGCCATCCTTTACCGCTTGTTGCAGCGCGTGAACGGCTTTCAACTGGTAGGGGCGCAGGAAACGCAGCTTGTTGGCCTTGATGTAGTCGGGGCGCTCGGCCTCATTGCGCCACGCTGCTTCGGTTTGGTAGTGGGGGCGCTGGGTCAGTGCGATGGTGTCGTCGCCGACAGCTTCGTCGATCAGGCGTTGCGGGTTGGGCGTGAGCTTGCGGTAGCCGCTGACCGAATCTGGCGTGGGAAAAGACGTAATCAGGTAGGGATTGCCGCGCTCCAGATCCCAGAAATAATGCAGATTGCCGTTGGAGAGGATGACGAAGCGGCAGTTCTGCGACTTGGCGTATTTGCGCGCCTGCTCTTTGCCGACTAGCGGGTTTTTGTCCTCGGATTTGGCTTCCAGAACGATGAGCGGGAAACCTTGGGCATCGAGCAGCAGGAAGTCGATGAAGCCCTTGCTGGCTTTCTCGAAGTTCTCGCCAAACGCATCGAGATCAGATGAGGTGATCGTCGCGTTGGATTCAAGCCGGATGTTGGCAGGCGCATCGCCCTCCGCGAAGAAACGCCAGCCTGCCGCTTCAAGCAGCTTGTTGATTTTGATGCGGGCGGTGGCTTCTTTGTTAGGCACGCAGATTCCTGTTATTGAACCCAATTTTCAACAGCAAGGCCGGGGTAATCTCTGAAATCCGCCTCGTTGTTGGTGACGAGTGTGAGGCCAAGACTGGCGGCGTGCGCGGCAATTAGCCGATCCAGCGCGTCGCGGCGGCGGTCACGGACGGCGGCGGCGAAAATACCGTACTGCACTGCAACGGTGTTATCAAGTGGCAGTACGGGCAGAAAGGTCAGCAGATCGTTCAGCGCGCGTTCGGCTTCATGTTTGATGGCGGGGTCGCGCTCTACACCGTGCCGGAGTTCGGCGAGGGTGATGACCGATATTGCGAGATCGCCGTAATTAAATTCCTGAAAACGGTGCAATAACTTTGCCGGATGGCCTTGGGTGAGATGAACGCAGATGTTGGTGTCGAGCAGATAGCGCATCGTTTACTTATCGTCGGCGGATTTATAGTCAGGCGTGTCTTGATGGATTTCCAGACTGCCGCCCAAGCCGCTCCAGTCGCGTTCTTTCTGCTCGTGAAATTCGCGGCCTTCGGCCATGAAGCCCGGCGGGAAAGCGGCGAAAGCTTCGGCCAGCCCGGTTAATTTGCGCTTTTCCACCGGGCGCAGAACGAGGGTGTTGCCAATCTGTTCGATCTCGATGTCTTGGCTTGGCTGGATGATGGCCAGTTCCTTTGGGATGCGAACGGCTAGCGAGTTGCCGCTTTTGAATGCGCGTGTGAGCATAGCTTATCTCCTGATGTATATACAGGATATACGACGGTTGGGGCGAATGCAACCCCTTGTTTACACGCCCTGTTTCAAACTCGCTTCAATGAAAATGTCCAGATCGCCGTCTAGCACTTTCTGCGTGGCGGAGGTTTCGACGTTGGTGCGCAGGTCTTTAATGCGCGAGTTGTCCAGCACGTAGCTGCGAATCTGGTGACCCCAGCCGACATCGGATTTTCCGGCTTCGAGTTTGTCTTGTTCGGCCTGGCGTTTGCGCAGTTCGGCTTCATACATGCGCGACTTGAGCATGGACATGGCTTCGGCGCGGTTTTTGTGCTGCGAGCGGTCGTTCTGGCACTGCACGACGATACCGCTGGGAATATGCGTGATGCGCACTGCCGAGTCGGTTTTGTTGATGTGCTGGCCGCCCGCGCCACTGGCGCGATAGGTGTCCACGCGCAGGTCGGCGGGGTTGATATCGACTTCGATGGAGTCGTCCACTTCGGGATACACAAACACGCTGGCAAAGCTGGTGTGGCGACCGCCGGACGAATCGAACGGCGATTTGCGCACTAGCCTATGCACACCGGTTTCGGTGCGCAGCGTGCCGTAGGCGTATTCACCTTCGACCTTGATGGAGGCGGATTTAATGCCCGCCACGTCGCCATCGGATTCTTCCAGCAGCTCGGCCTTGAAGCCTTTGCGCTCGCAGTATTTCAGATACTGGCGTAGCAGCATGGAAGCCCAGTCGCACGCTTCGGTGCCGCCCGCGCCAGCCTGGATGTCGATAAAGCAGTTGTTGGGGTCGGCCGGGTTGTTGAACATGCGGCGGAATTCCAGCACCGAGACTTTCTGTTCGATGCTGTCGATGTCGGCGACGACGGCGTTGAAGGTATCTTCGTCGTCTTCTTCCACGGCCATGTCGTAGAAGTCGCGGGCATCGGCTAAACCTTGCGAAACCTGGTTAAGCGTGAACACCACGTCTTCCAGATTTTTACGCTCGCGGCCTATGTCCTGAGCCTTTTTCGGGTCATTCCACAGCGTGGGGTCTTCGGCTAATTGGCTAACTTCTTCCAGACGCGCAGTTTTCGCGTCGTAGTCAAAGATACCCCCTCAGGGACTGTGAGCGATCGGCGAGATCGGCCAGCTTTCCCTGAATTTGATTGAGAATTTCGGCTTCCATGATGGCGGGGCTAGGTGTGTTTTTAGAAGCGCGGATTATACCTGCGTCAGCAGCCAGCCCAATATGAGCCCTGCGCCAATCGCGCTCATCCCGGCGATGGCGTGGCGTGCCATGTGCCAGCCGCCGATGGCCAGCACTAGCCCGGACTTGAAAACCAGGTTGGACAGGAAAGCCAGCACGATGGCGAATACCGCAGCATCAAGCTGAACGCTGTGCATGTCCACGAGGCGCAAGGTAGAAAGGGTAATCGCATCCACATCGGTTAATCCGGCCACCGCCGCCACCGCATACAGCCCTTGCGTGCCGATCAAGTCGGAAAGCCAGGCGCTGGCCAGCAGCACCACGGAATACAGGCCGCCAAAGGTAATGGCGGTTTTGATTTCGGTCGGGTTGTCCAGCTTGAATTCGGGCATGTCGCCCGAGGGTTTGAGTTTGCGCAGCCCATACCAGGCCGCCAGCGTCCCGGTTAATAGTCCCATCGCCAGAATCGGCGCGAGCTGCATAAAAACCGGCAGCGTCAACAAGGCCACCAGCACCGCCAGCCGCACCAGCACGACTAAATTTGCCAGCACGATGACCATGGTGGAGACGCGGATGAGTGCATCATCAACCGCGCCATTTTGTTGTTTGCAAAAACGCGAAAACGTCAGCGTGGTGGCGGTGCTGGACACCAGCCCGCCCAACAGACCGATCATCACCGTGCCGCGCTTTTGCCCGGCAATGCGCAACGCCGCGTAACCGGCCAGACTCAGGCCGGAAATTAGCACCACCATCCACCAAATGTGATACGGGTTGAGCGCCGCGTAAGGGCCGTAACCCTGGTTGGGCAGCAGCGGCAGCACAATCAGCGACAGCACCGCAAATTGCAGCATGGAGATGAGATCGCGGCGCGTCAGCGTTTGGCTGATGCCGTGCAACTCGGCCTTGAAGTACAGCAGCACCGTTGCGCCTATGCCCAGCATGG
>JAYUCZ010000097.1:0-4473 GCA_043740065.1 Thiobacillaceae bacterium
ACCGTCTGCTCTTACGCCAACCTTGTATGCATGGTGCAAAACGATCAGGGTTCCCTGCATGAGATCATGCAGGCACTCTCCGAAATTTCGCACGAATAAGGGGTTGTTCATGAATAAGTTGGACAATTATGGGTGTGCTGGCGGGATGCGCTGCAAGGCGACGGACGCGCAGCATGGCTGCTCCCTGCAAGCGTTCGGCAGCGGAGTCGTAGCGCTTCAGCGCGTACGAACCCGGCGTACCCCTTGCGGGTGCAACACAGCAGCGCACCCGCCAGCGCGGCCAGAATGTTCAACTTATTCATGAACAGCCCCTAAGTCTCACATCCTTACCTTTCTCTGCGGAAACAATCCGGCGCGGGAGGCGCATTCCCCGCTTGCCAGGATGGCTTTTCGGATAGCTTTTCTTGACCGCAAAGGGCGAAACCGTTACCCTTCTCAGCTTACGGAAAACTTTGTTTATTAGGCGTTTTTTATGGAATTGACCGGCGCCGAGATCGTCGTGCGTTGCCTTGCTGAAGAAAAAGTCGAATTTTTGTTCGGCTACCCGGGCGGGGCAGTACTCAACATTTACGACGAAATCTTCAAGCAAGATAAATTCAAACATGTGCTGGTACGTCACGAGCAAGCTGCCGTGCACGCCGCCGATGCATTTTCGCGCGCGTCCGGCAAGGTCGGCGTGGCGCTCGTCACATCCGGCCCCGGTGTCACCAATGCGGTCACGGGCATCGCCACGGCTTATATGGACTCGATTCCGGTGGTGATTATTTCCGGCCAGGTACCTGTACCCGCGATTGGCCTGGATGCGTTTCAGGAAGTGGATGCGGTGGGGATTACTCGCCCCTGCGTCAAACACAACTTCTTGGTTAAAGACGTGCGTGACCTCGCCGCCACCATTAAAAAAGCTTTCCACATTGCTGCGTCTGGTCGCCCCGGCCCGGTATTGATTGACATCCCCAAAGACGTAACCGGACACAAAACCGAATACGTTTATCCAGATAGCGTGTCGTTGCGCTCCTATAGCCCGGTGGTAAAGGGGCATTCCGGTCAGATCAAAAAAGCCGCGCAAATGCTGCTGGAAGCCAAGCGGCCAATGATTTATGCGGGCGGTGGCGTGGTACTGGGCAATGCCTCCGCGCAACTTACCGAGCTGGCGAAGTTGCTGAATTACCCCGTCACCAATACCCTGATGGGCTTGGGCGGCTACCCGGCCACCGACCGCCAGTTCCTGGGTATGCTGGGCATGCACGGTACGTATGAAGCCAACATGGCCATGCAGCATTGCGACGTGCTGCTGGCAGTGGGCGCACGCTTTGACGACCGCGTGATCGGCAGCCCCGCGCACTTCGCGCGCGAGCAACGCCGCATTGTGCATATCGACGTTGACCCGTCGTCCATTTCCAAGCGCGTTAAAGTCGATGTGCCTATTGTCGGCGATGTGGTGCAAGTGCTGGATGAACTCATCAAGCTCATCAAGGACAGCCGCGAGAAACCCGACGAAGCCGCGCTCAATACCTGGTGGACGCAAATCGAACTATGGCGCTCGCGCAATTGTTTGAAATACAACCGCGATAGCGAAATCATCAAGCCGCAGTACGTCGTCGAAAAATTATGGGAAATCACCAAGGGCGATGCCTTTGTGACTTCCGATGTCGGCCAGCATCAAATGTGGGCGGCGCAGTTTTATAAATTCGATAAACCGCGCCGCTGGATCAACTCTGGTGGTCTCGGCACCATGGGCGTGGGTTTGCCCTACGCCATGGGCGCACAGTTGGCGCACCCGGACGCGCAGGTCGCCTGTATTACCGGCGAATCCAGCATCCAGATGTGCATACAGGAACTGTCCACCTGCAAGCAATATCGCCTGCCAGTCAAAATCGTCAACCTCAACAACCGCTACATGGGCATGGTGCGGCAGTGGCAGGAGTTTTTTTACGGCAGCCGTTATGCCGAGTCCTACATGGAATCGTTGCCCGACTTTGTGAAGCTGGCCGAATCCTACGGCCATGTCGGGATGCGCATCGACAAGACCGCCGATGTGGAAGCCGCGTTGAAAGAAGCTTTTTCGCCAGCATTAAAAGAGCGTCTGGTGTTCATGGATTTCCAGACCGATCAGACCGAAAACGTCTTCCCCATGATTGCGGGCGGCAATGGCTTATCAGAAATGATCCTGGCGGAGGAGCTGTAATCATGCGCCACATCATTGCCCTGTTAATGGAAAACGAAGCGGGCGCGTTGTCGCGGGTGGCGGGCTTGTTCTCGGCACGCGGTTACAACATCGAATCGCTGACCGTCGCCCCCACCGAAGATGCCACGCTGTCGCGCATGACCATCGTCACCGTTGGCTCTGAAGATGTCGTCGAACAAATCATCAAACAGCTCAACAAACTGATTGATGTCGTCAAGGTTCTGGATTTGACTGATGGCAGCCATATCGAACGCGAATTGATGCTGGTCAAAGTACGCGCCTCCGGCAAAGACCGCGACGACATGAAGCGCATGGCGGATATTTTTCGCGGTCGCATTATCGATGTAGCCAATCAAACCTACACCATCGAACTGACTGGCACGGGTTCAAAACTGGACGCATTTTTGCAGGCCATCGAACCTGGCGCGATTCTGGAAACGGTTCGAACCGGCGCATCCGGCATAGGCCGTGGCGATCGCATGCTTAAACTTTAAGCGCCAAATTATTCAAAAACACACACATTAATCCAAGGAAAAATCATGAAGGTTTATTACGACAAAGATGCCGATCTCTCCCTCATCAAAAAGCGCAAGGTCGCCATCGTCGGCTACGGTTCGCAAGGCCATGCCCACGCCAACAACCTGAAAGATTCCGGCGTTAAAGTCGTGGTCGGTTTGCGCAAGGGCGGCGCGTCCTGGGACAAGGCCAAGAAAGCCGGTCTGGATGTAAAGGAAATCGCCGATGCGGTGAAAGCCGCCGACTTCGTGATGATCCTGATCCCCGACGAGCTGATGGCTGGCACGTACTACAGCGACATCGAGCCGAACCTGAAAAAGGGCGCGACGCTAGCCTTCGCCCACGGCTTCAACGTGCATTACAACCAGATCAACCCGCGTGCCGACCTCGACGTGGTGATGATTGCGCCCAAAGGCCCCGGCCATCTGGTGCGCTCGACCTACACCCAGGGCGGCGGTGTGCCTTCGCTGATTGCGGTACATCAGGACAAATCCGGCAAGGCGCGTGATCTGGCGCTGTCGTATTCTGCTGCCAACGGCGGCACCAAGGGCGGCGTGATCGAAACCAGCTTCCGCGAAGAAACCGAAACCGACCTGTTTGGCGAGCAAGCCGTGCTGTGCGGCGGCTGCGTCGATCTGGTGAAAGCCGGTTTTGAAACCCTGACCGAAGCCGGTTACGCGCCGGAAATGGCCTACTTCGAGTGCCTGCACGAACTCAAGCTGATCGTTGACCTGATGTACGAAGGCGGCATCGCCAACATGAACTACTCGATCTCCAACAACGCCGAATACGGCGAATACGTGACCGGCCCCAAGATTATCAACGCGCAGTCCAAAGCCGCCATGAAAGAGTGCCTCACCAACATCCAGAACGGCAACTACGCCAAGCAGTTCATTCTGGAAGGCCGTACCAACTATCCCGAAATGACCGCCCGCCGCCGCTTGAATGCCGAGCATCCGATCGAAATCGTCGGCGCCAAACTGCGCTCCATGATGCCGTGGATAGGCAAGAACAAGCTGGTCGATCAATCCAAGAACTGATGTGGATCAGGGGTCAGAGGTCGGGATTCAGGGGTCAGGGTTTGTGCGGCCTTTGGCCGCGCATACTTTAAAGACGCGAAGCACAAAGCCCCCTGAATCCTGACCCCCGACCCCTATCCCCTAAAAAATGCTCGATTTCAAACACAGCAAAGGCGAAGTAACCCGTCCCCGTATGCGGGACAAGGGCATCTATATCCTGCCCAACCTGTTCACCATCGGTGCGCTGTTCGCCGGGTTTTACGCCATTGTGCAAGCCATGAATGGCCGTTGGGAACATGCGGCGATCGCCATTCTGATTGCCATGGTGTTAGATGGACTAGATGGTCGGGTAGCGCGCATGACAGGCACGCAAAGCGCGTTTGGTGCAGAACTCGATTCGCTGTCCGACATGGTTTCATTTGGCGTAGCCCCTGCGCTGGTCATGTATGTGTTTGCGCTCAAAGGGCTGGGCAAGTTTGGCTGGATTGCCGCGTTTGTCTATTGTGCCGCCGCCGCCCTGCGTCTGGCACGCTTTAATACGATGCTGGACACGACCGACAAGCGCTTTTTTCAAGGCCTGCCTTCACCTGCTGCGGCTGCGCTGGTGGCGAGCTTTGTCTGGGTCGCCATCGAATACGGAGTCAACGGCCAGGATATCGCCTATTTGTCGGCAGCCGTCACGCTGTTCGCGGGCATCAGCATGGTTACCAGCCTGAAGTTTTATAGCGGCAAGGAAATCAATCTGCGCCGCAG
>JAYUCZ010000098.1:0-4466 GCA_043740065.1 Thiobacillaceae bacterium
GCGTAGCGCATTGCACCAAGCATCGCAGGATTGAAAGATGAATAAACCTACAAATGAACCAAGCTTTTTATGGTGTCCACTTTGCCCGAACTTGCCATGCATGAGCTAGAGCGGATATTTTCTGGCGATGGTCGGCTTGCCGCCAGTTTCAAACATTATCGTCCGCGACCGCAACAACTTGAAATGTCTGCGCGCATCGGTGAAAGCCTTGCCAGCGGCGGGGTGATTGTGGCCGAGGCCGGCACGGGCACGGGAAAAACCCTGGCCTATCTGATTCCGGCCTTGCTGGCGGGCGGCAAGACCATTGTTTCTACCGGCACGCGCGCCTTGCAGGATCAGCTATTCAAACGCGATATTCCGGCTCTGCTGGCGGCGCTGGAAATCCCGCTCAAAATTTCGCTGTTGAAAGGCCGCGCCAATTATGTGTGCCGCCATTATCTGGAGCGCAATCTGAGTGATGGCCGGTTTGCCAGCCCTGAGGAGGCCGCTACGCTGCATCGTATCCAGCGCTTTGCTGCGACCAGCGGCAGCGGCGACCGTAGTGAGGCGGGCGGCATCCGCGAAACCCATCCGGCCTGGCAATTTGCCATCTCTACTCGCGAAAATTGTCTGGGCGGCGAGTGCCAGCATTTCCGCGACTGCTTTGTGATGAAAGCGCGCAAGGAAGCGCTGGATGCAGAACTTGTTGTCGTCAACCACCATTTATTTTTTGCCGATTTGTGGCTGCGTGATGAAGGCGTGGCCGAACTGCTGCCCGCCAGCAATACTGTGGTGCTGGACGAGGCGCATCAACTGGCCGATACCGCAGCGTTGTTTTTTGGGCAGTCTGTCTCAACCGGACAAATGATCGACCTGGCACGCGACACGCGCCATGCCACGTTGGTTCACGCCAAGGATAGCCCGGCGCTGGCGCAAGCCGCCGATGCGCTGGACAAGGCCGCCAAGACTTTGCGCATGTCGGTGGCCGAGAATAATTTGCGCCTGCCCATTAAAGCCGCGCAGACACGCAGCGAATTCATGCAGGCATTAAGTCAGTTGCAAACCAGCCTGGACGAACTCGACCAGCAATTAAAACCGCAAGCTGAACGCGACGAAGAACTGACGGCCTGTCATGCCCGCGTGCAAGACCTGTCGGGAAAACTGTCGTGCTGGCAAAGCGAGTCGAACGGAAAAAAGGCCGAGCAAATCGACGCAGGCGACTGGGTGCGCTGGGTAGAAACTGCCGGGCGTTCGCTGGTTTTGCACGCCACGCCGCTGACTGTTTCCAAGGTATTCGGCCCACAAGTTTTGCAGGACAATCGCGCCTGGGTGCTGACTTCTGCCACCCTTAGCGTGGGCGGCGATTTCTCGCATTTATTGTCGCGCCTCGGCCTGGACGACGCGCAAACCCTGTGCGTGGACAGCCCGTTCAACTACCCAGAACAGGGCTTGATTTACATCCCTGTCAATCTGCCCGAACCCAATACCCGCGAACACACGCAAGCCGTGGTCGATGCCGCGTTGCCGGTGCTGGAAGCCAGCGGCGGGCGCGCTTTCATGCTGTTTACTTCGTTGCGGGCGATGGACAACGCCAAAGCCATGTTGAGTGAGGCATTCCAGCAACGCGGGCTGGATTTTCCCATTCTTGCGCAAGGCGACGACTCCAAACAGGTTTTGCTCGAACGCTTCAAACAAGCGGGCAATGCCGTTTTGCTGGGTAGCCAAAGTTTTTGGGAAGGCGTGGACATGCCCGGCGAAGCGTTGTCGGTGGTCATCATCGACAAGCTGCCGTTCGCCCCGCCGGATGACCCGGTAGTGGCGGCACGAATCGCCCGCATTAACGAAGCGGGCGGCAACTCGTTTATGGATTATCAATTGCCCGAAGCGGTGATCTCGCTCAAGCAAGGCGCGGGACGGCTGATCCGCTCTGAGACCGACCGGGGTATTTTGATGCTGTGCGACCCCAGGCTGACATCCAAATCCTATGGGCGTAAAGTGCTGGATGCCTTGCCGCCGATGAAAAGGACGCGCAAGCTGGAAGATGTGGTCGATTTTTTCAAGCTGGTTGAATCAGGCGTTTGATGGTGATAAGCAGATTAATTTTGCTGCTGGCGCTGGCATTTGTCTGGCCGGTGCAGGCAGCCGACACCCAGAGCCATATTCTTCTACAGGACTCGCCGCTGGCCGGGTTCCAGTACCACCACGGCAAAGAACTCTGGCCAGAGCTGAAGGCAGGCGATGTGCTGAGCCTGACGCGCGAACCGGATAATCCTTACGATGCCAAAGCCATCCGCGTGGACTGGCAGGGCATCAAACTCGGCTATGTGCCGCGCCGCGAAAATGCCGACATGGCGCGTATGATGGATAACGGCGCAAAGCTCGAAGCGCGCATTACTCGCATGGTCAAGTCGCGCGATCCCTGGCAGCGCATTCGTTTTGAAATCCTCGCTCCGGTTGAGTAAGTCCGACAGGCTGCTAGCGCTGTTAAAATGCCGCCATGCGCATACTCGCCATCGAAACCTCTACTGAATATTGTTCCATCGCCTTGCTGGATGGCGACGTTCTGCATTCGCATTCCGAACTGGCCGGGCAGCGCCACAGCGAAATTTTGCTGTCCATGATTGACCAGTTGCTGACCGAATCAAATTGCCAATTAACCGATCTGGATGCGCTGGCGTTTGGTGCCGGCCCCGGCTCGTTTACCGGCGTGCGGATTGCTGCCAGCGTGGCGCAGGGTCTGGCGTTTGGTGCGGACATTCCGGTGGTGCCGGTGTGTACGCTGGAAGCATTGGCCGAAGCAAGTGACACCCCCCGGATTGCCTGCGCACTCGATGCGCGTCTGGACGAGGTGTATTTCGCCGCCTATGAACGCGATGGCCAGGACTGGAACATCGTCATTGAACCTTGTCTGTCGCCCGTCAGCGATCTCGAACCCCTGCCGGGTGATGGCTGGCAGGGCGCGGGTTCTGGATTCGCTGTTCTGGACGGCCAGTTGGCAAAACACCTGCACATATCATTGCTTGACTCGACCCGAGTTCCACAAGCCGATGCCGTGTCCAGGCTAGCCATGCGCAGGTTGCAATCTGGTAGAAAGTTCGATTTTGATGCCGCCAACGCCCAACCGATTTACCTGCGCAACAAGGTAGCCATGACCATCGTCGAGCGTCATGCCAAGGGTTATAAATGAGAGCGGGCTATAAATGAGCGCGGTCATGCAGGTCAAACACGTCATCCGCACCATGCGCGAAGCCGACGTGCCCGCTGCGCTGCTGCTGGATCAGGCCAGTTACGAATTTCCCTGGACGGCGGGTAATTTCATCGACTCCATCCGTGCGGGCTATCACTGCTGGGTGTACGAGGCCGGCCACCAGGCGGTTGGCCACGCCGTGTTGATGAGCGTGTTCGACGAGGCGCATCTGCTCAATCTGGCCATCTCGCCCAACTGGCAGCGCCAGGGGCTGGGCGCGGCCTTGCTGCAAACTGTGTTGCAGGAAGCGCGGTCAGCGCAGATCAACATGCTGTATCTGGAAGTGCGCCCCAGCAATAGCACCGCAGTCAGGCTCTACAACCGCAACGGTTTTGAAGGCTTCGCCACCCGCAAGGATTACTACCCGGCAAAAAACAATGGCCGCGAAGACGCGCTGGTAATGCGCTGCGCGCTGGGAGAAGAAGCTTGAGCCTGCCGCGTGAACTGATTTTGCAAGAACTGGGCATTGCGCCGCTGTGGAAGCTGAAACAACCGGCTGTTTCCGGGCATGATGCTGCACAAATTTCTGTTATGGACAGCGACGCGCTTGCGCAGGCCATTCAATCCTGCACGGCGTGCGCGCTTCACAAAACCCGCACCCGGGGCGTGGTCGGTGTGGGCGATGAAAACGCCGACTGGCTCATCGTTGGCGAAGCGCCGGGTGAGGATGAAGACGAACAGGGCGAGCCGTTTGTCGGCCCGGCGGGCAAACTGCTGGATGCCATGCTGGCGGCCATCGACCTCAAGCGCGGCGAGAATGTTTACATCACCAGCGTGCTGAAATCCCGTCCGCCCGGCAACCGTCCGCCCGCACCGGAAGAAATTGCCGCTTGCTTGCCGTATCTTGTGCGGCAGATTCAACTTATCCAGCCAAAAATCATACTCGCGCTGGGCGCGGTGGCAGCGCACAGCCTGCTAAAAACAGAAACGCCAGTCGGCGAGCTGCGCGGCAGAGTGCATGACTATCAGGGGATACCGCTGGTTGTGACCTACCATCCCGCCTACCTGCTGCGAAAGCTGACTGACAAGGCCAGGGCGTGGGAGGATTTATGTCTGGCGCGGGAAACAATGAAAGAACTGAATTGAACCGAGATTACCCATTGTGAAATTCGGTTTGCTTCCCCCTTGATAAAGGGGGATTGAGGGGGCGGATTCAACTTTGAAGTGCAACTTTTGTAAGTGAATTTAAGTGGTGAGCTGCGTTAGCATCCGAGCCACTTAAACGACCAAGTAAAAGGAG
>JAYUCZ010000099.1:0-1809 GCA_043740065.1 Thiobacillaceae bacterium
CAGCTGGAGATGGACGAGTTTCGCGGTGGCTTTGGACAGGTTAGTAAATTTCCCATGTCGCCGCAGTTGTCGTTGTTGATTGAATTGCAGGCCGCCGCTGCGGATCGTCAGCCGGATTCAAAACTGGCCGAGTTTTTGCGTCTGACGCTGGATCAAATGAGCACGCGGGGTTTGCATGACCAGGTGCATGGCGGTTTTTTCAGATACACCACCGACCCGGGCTGGGAAACTCCGCACTTCGAGAAAATGCTTTACGACAACGCCCAGCTTGCGCTGATTTATCTGCGGGCGGCGCAGGTGCTGGGCGAACCGCGCTATCAGAAGATAGGCCTCGATACGGTGGATTTCATGCTGAAAACACTGGCTGCGCAGAATGATGGGCGCGGCGGTTTTTATGCCAGCACCTCTGCGGTGGATGCACAGGGCAGGGAGGGGCGGCATTATTTGTGGCAGAAAAGCGAGCTTGAGAAACGCTTGAGCAAGGATGAATTTAGCGTGGCTCGGCGGATCTGGAAACTGGATGCGCCAGCAGCGTTTGAATTCGGCTATTTGCCAGCAGAATGGGTTGCGACAACCCCGGGCGAGAAACCCTTGCTGCAATCCGCGCTGAAAAAATTGCGCCACGCACGCGAAAAACAGTCTTTGCCAAAGGACATCAAAATCAACACTGGCTTGAACGGCTTGGCCTTGTCGGCACTTAGCAGCGCCGCACGTGTTCAACCGTCGTACCGGGAAGCGGCAGCGCGTTCATATCAATTTATCCATAGCCAGTTGGCAGCTTCCGGACGGCTGGTAAAAGCCATTTCCAACGGCAGGAAGATCAACGGTGCCGAACTGGAAGATTACGCCTACGCGGCACAGGGGCTGCTGGATTACGCAGACGCGACAGGTGATCGCCTTGCCCGCCAGGAAGCACAGCGAATGGCCCGCGATGCCTGGACACTTTTTGCAACTGGCAGTGGCTGGCGGCGCGAGAAACAGCCGCTTTTGGCAACCATGAAGCCGGAGGCGGGTTTGGCCGATGGCGCGACGGCTTCCCCGTCGGCTGTACTGTTGATGGTTACGCTCAGGTTAGATGACCCGCTGCTCAAATCTCGCGCACTTGAGGCGATGCAGTGGGCATCGGATGCGATGGCACGAGATGCGTTTTCTTATCCGTCCCAGATTCGGGCTTACCGCCTTTTGTCTGGAACCACAGCCGGGCATTAGCGTGAAACTCGCGTAGCGAAACACTGAATAAATCAGTGCTCCCTTAGTTTTCCTTGGTCTGTGGTGGGCGGCGGGCGATGCTTACGGTAAATTCCAGGCTGAGGTTTTTACGCGCCACGGATAGCTTCGCGGTTTCGCCGGGTTTGAGTATGGCAATCAGATTCAGTAATGAGGAGGAATCCGTCACCTGCTTGCCGTTAACCTTGAGCAACACGTCGCCCGGCTTGATGCCAGAGCGGTCGGCAGGGCCGCCTTTCAATACGCCAGCAATCAATGCGCCCGCATCGTTTTTTAATCCAAACGAGTCGATCAGCTCGGGTGTCAGGTCTTGAACTTCAATGCCGACCCAACCGCGTGTAACAAAGCCATCGCGGATGATTTGCTCCATCACTTGCTTGGCCAGACTGACCGGAATGGCGAATCCAATGCCCTGCGAGCCGCCGGTGCGTGAATAAATCGCGCTATTGATCCCCACCAGGTTGCCTGTGCTATCCACCAGCGCACCGCCGGAATTGCCGGGATTGATGGCGGCATCGGTCTGGATGAAGTTTTCGAAGGTATTGATGCCCAGATGGGTCCGCCCCAGCGCACTGACGATGC
>JAYUCZ010000100.1:0-4433 GCA_043740065.1 Thiobacillaceae bacterium
TGATGCTCAAATATGCGGACATCTTCGCGGACGCGAACGCGTAGCGGCAAGTGGTTTAGTGAGGGGGCAACCCAGACTGAAATGTCGTTCTCGTCCGGGCCAGCGATACGGCGGTACTCGATGGCCTCGAAGGATCCCAGCGCGGCTTCTATGCGTTCTGCGGGCTGCTTTTCATAGCGGAACGTCATTAGCTTGCGTCCGTTGGTTATCGGCCACTCAATCTGCTCGGGCAGGCTGTCCATCTGGGTAAAACTGTAAAGCTGGCTGAGTGCGTCCAGCGTGTGTGCAGGCAGCGCTGTTTGCGTGCTTTTGCCTTTGTACAGATGGGTAATCACGCCCTGCGTCCAGTCAAATTCGGCGACGGCGGTTTTCTCCGGTGCGCTGCTGCGGCTTTGGCTAAAGCGCTTTGGAAGCAGTTGTTGTAAAAGTATTTCGCCTTGGCTGCTAAGGGTTAGCGTGGGCAACAGCGCAGCCAGTTTTCCTTCTGGCCTGGCGATGCTTTCGAGCTGATACTGTGCGCCGTCGCGCTTGAAGGTGTCGGTGACTTTGCCGAGATATTGGCCGTTCAGGGTAAGCCGGTAAACCAGCTCAACCTCTTTCAGGCTGGGTGTCTGGGCGCTGGCTTGAACGGTGGTCGCCAGCGCAATCAGGAAGGTGGTTAGTGCCACGAACCGGAAATAACGGGACATGAAACAGCGTATTTTCCCGCCATGCGTCGTTGTAACCCCTTGCCGTATACCCCATACGGCTGCGGATCTGCGCCTAGCCTGACGAAAAAATCCATCTGTTTCATTTGTCCCGTTATTTCCGGTTCGTGGCACTATGCGCATAACTTTCTCAGGAGGTTTGCATGACTGTTTGTGACTCGTCCGGATCAAGCACGTTCACAATGCCGTCCGAAATAAGCAGTTTTCCTTCGGCAAACCATTTTACGGCTTGTGGGTAGATGCGGTGCTCCTGCGCCAACACCCGCGCTGCTAGCGCGTCCGGCGTGTCGCCCGGCAAAACCGGCACGGCAGCCTGGATGATGATGGGGCCGTGATCCAGCTTGGCGGTGACGAAATGTACCGTGCAGCCATGAATTTTTACGCCTTCGCGGAGCGCGCTTTCATGTGTGCGCAAGCCGGGAAAAGACGGCAGTAAAGACGGGTGAATGTTGATCAGCCGCCCCTGATAATGCGCGACGAATTCACTGCTGAGGATGCGCATGTAACCCGCCAGCACCACCAAATCGGCCCCCGCTTTGTCAATTTCGGCAATCAATGCAGCGTCGAATGCTGCGCGTGATGGAGACAGTTTGTGATCCAGCGCAATGGCGGCAATGCCGTGCGTGCGGGCGGTGTTCAATCCCATTGCATCCGGCCGGTTGCTGATGACAGCGGTGTATTGCAACGGCAAGTTTGCATCCAGCAGCGCCTTGAAATTGCTGCCGCGACCGGAAAGCAGGACAACAACGCGGATCACAGAATAGCGACCTGCTCGGTGTTTTTCTGGCGCGGGGTGACTGCGCCCAAGGTATAGACGCTTTCGCCGCTTGCTTGCAGGTGTGTGATTGCTGCGTCGGCATGTTCGGCGGCGACTACGACCACCATACCAATCCCGCAATTGAAAGTTTTATACATCTCGTCATTGTCGATATTGGCGGTGGCTTGCAGCCAGTCAAACAGCGGCCCCCAGTTCCAGGCGCTGCGCTTGAGTTCCACGCCGCAGTGGTCTGGCAGCACGCGCGGAATATTGCCGGTCAGCCCGCCGCCGGTAATGTGCGCCATGCCCTTGACCGGCAATGTTTGCATCAGCGATAGCAGCGGCTTGACATAAATGCGCGTCGGTTCGATCAGCACGTCGCGGAATTTGCGGCCATGAAAATCCGCGTCCAAATCCGCGCCGGAGACTTCCAGTAGTTTGCGCACTAACGAATAACCATTGGAATGGCAGCCGCTGGCAGCCAGCCCCAGCACCACGTCGCCGGGCTTAATGGTGGAGCCGTCTATCAATTTGGATTTTTCCGCCACGCCCACCGCAAAGCCCGCCAGGTCGTATTCGCCATCTGGATACATGCTGGGCATTTCGGCGGTTTCGCCGCCGATCAGCGCGCAGCCGGCCTGTTTGCAGCCTTCGGCAATGCCGCGTATGACGGCTTCAGCGGTATCAATGTTGAGCTTGCCGGTGGCAAAGTAATCCAGAAAAAACAGCGGCTCTGCGCCTTGCACCAGAATGTCGTTGACGCTCATCGCCACCAGATCAATGCCCACGGTGTCGTGCTTGTCCAGCATGAAAGCCAGCTTGAGCTTGGTGCCCACGCCGTCGGTGCCGGAAATCAGCACCGGTTCTTTGAACTTTTTGGCAATTTCAACCACCGCGCCAAACCCGCCTATGCCGGTCAACACTTCGGGGCGCATCGTGGCACGGGCTAATGGCTTGATGCGCTCGACCAGCGCATCGCCAGCGTCGATATCTACGCCAGCATCTTTGTAAGAAATGGAAGTCACTTTAGACTCAGGGTTTTAAATAAAGCGAGATTTTACCGCCAATGCTCACTCGTTCCGAAAATCTCCCGTGGTTGGCGCTGGTTGCGCTGCTGATTTTTTCCGGTTTGTTGTATATGCTGGCACCGATTTTGACCCCGTTTCTGGCGGGCGCACTGCTGGCCTACATCTTTGATCCGCTGGCGGACAAGCTGGAAAAATGGGGCATCAAGCGTACAGTGGCCGCGTTGATTGTGCTGGCCTGCGCGGGTTTGCTGGCGGCGGGGCTGGTGCTGATGATCGTGCCGCTGTTCGTCAATCAGGCGCAAATGCTGATGGACAGGCTGCCGGATTATCTGCGCTGGTTGCAATTTGAGGTGATGCCCACGCTCACTGGCCTGTTCGGCATGACCACCAGCATCGACATGGACAGCGTGCGCAACTGGCTGACGCAGCACGCGCAAAGCGCGGGCGGCGTAGCGCAGCAGATGCTCCCCAAATTTGGCAGCGGCGCGGCGGCCTTGCTGACGGCGGCGGTTAATTTGCTGCTGATTCCGGTCGTGACGTTTTATCTGCTGCGTGATTGGGATGGACTGATCGCGAAAATTGATGCGCTGATCCCGCGTCCTTGGCATCGCCAAATTGCCCAATTAGCACGCGAAATAGACCGCGTGTTGTCCGAATTTCTGCGCGGCCAGTTGTCGGTGATGCTGGCGATGAGCGTGTTTTACTCGGTGGGTTTGTCGCTGGCCGGGCTGGATTTTGCCCTGCCGATTGGTATTCTCACCGGCGTGCTGGGGTTTATCCCGTTTGTCGGCGCCAGCATCGGCCTGGTGCTGGGCGTGCTGGAAGCCAGTTTGCAATTTCAATCTGTGGCGGGTGTGTTGCCAGTACTCATGGTGTTTGTTATTGGACAGGCGCTAGAAGGCATGCTGGTCACGCCGTATCTGGTGGGCGACCGCATCGGCCTGCATCCGGTGATGGTGATTTTTGCGCTGGCTGCGTTTGGGCAAGTATTTGGTTTCTTTGGCGTGCTGCTGGCCTTGCCGATGGCCGCAGCCTTGTTGGTGGCCGTGCGGCATCTGCGTGAGACTTATCTGAACAGCGCGGCTTACCGGGGCGGATATAATCCCGGTTTTGCTTCAGCCGCCACACCCATGACTCCCCCCTTGTTTGAAACGTCCATCAAAAGCCTGCCGCTCATTTCCAAAGGCAAAGTGCGCGACATTTACGCCGTCGGCGAAGACAAACTGCTGCTGGTGACAACCGACCGCTTGTCCGCTTTCGATGTCATCATGCCCACGCCCATCCCCGGCAAGGGCGCGGTGCTCACGGCCGTGACGCAGTTCTGGTTTGGCAAGCTCGGTCATGTCATCCCCAATCAGTTGACCGGCATTGCACCTGAATCGGTGGTGGCGGAAAACGAACGCGAACAAGTGCGTGGTCGTTCGCTGGTGGTCAAACGCTTAAAACCCCTGCCGGTAGAAGCCATCGTGCGCGGCTATCTGGTCGGCTCGGGTTGGGCGGAATACCAGAAGAGCGGCAGCGTGTGCGGCATAGCCCTGCCGTCAGGTTTGCAGCAGGCCGGAAAATTGCCGCAAGCCCTGTTCACGCCATCCACCAAAGCCGAACTCGGCCAGCACGACGAAAACATCAACTACGCCCAATGCGAAGCACTATTGGGCGCGGAACTGGCGGCCAAAGTGCGCGATGCCAGTATTGCGCTCTATACCCAAGCAGCAGAGTACGCACTTACACGCGGCATAATCATCGCCGACACCAAATTTGAATTTGGCCTGGATGCGGGCGGCACACTGCATCTCATCGACGAAGTGATGACCCCTGACTCCTCGCGCTTCTGGCCAGCCGACCAATATCAGCCCGGTGCCAACCCGCCCAGTTTCGACAAGCAATATGTGCGCGACTGGCTGGAATCCACCGGCTGGAACAAACAAGCACCCGGCCCGG
>JAYUCZ010000101.1:0-4428 GCA_043740065.1 Thiobacillaceae bacterium
CCGACCGCTGCGCCGCCTTTGCTTACATCATCAAACGCCGCCAACACCACTTGCGTGCGTTCGGGTTTGGGCAGTAGCTTGACGGTAATTTCCAGCGTCACCGCCAACATGCCTTCCGAGCCTGTGAGTAGCGCCAGCAGGTCGTAACCGGGTGAGTCGAGGGCTGGCGAGCCGATGCTTAGTTCTTCGCCGTCGATCGTCAGCACGCGGATGGCCAAAATGTTGTGTACGGTCAGGCCGTATTTCAGGCAATGCACGCCGCCGGAATTTTCTGCCACATTGCCGCCGATGGTGCAGGCGATTTGCGAAGACGGGTCGGGCGCATAGTAAAGATTGTGCGGCGCAACCGCTTCGGATATGGCCAGGTTGCGCACACCCGGTTGCACCCGGGCGATGCGTGCCAGCGGGTCGATTTCCAGAATGCGGTTGAACTTGGTCATCGCCAGCAACACCGCGCCATCCACCGGCAACGCGCCGCCCGACACCCCCGTACCCGCGCCGCGAAACACAATCGGCGTGGCGGTCTCGCGGCATAGCGCGACAATCGCTTTCACCTGAGTTTCGGTTTCCGGCAGCGCCACCACGTCCGGCGTGTTGCGAAACGCGGTTAGACCGTCGGTTTCAAATGGCTTTAAATCCTCGCGGGCCACCAGCAAACAATGCGGCGGCAAAATGGCTTGCAGGCGGCGGATGATGGCGGGGGAAATCATGCGGCTATTTTAAGGCAAGAGCGTCCTGGCAAAGCCTTGCTAGAATCGTGGACAAATACAAAATCGGACAGAGTATGAAAATGGCAGCAAGCCCGAGCAAATACGAGTGGGCGGCATGGGGCATGATGGCGCTGGCGCTGGTTTATACGCTGACGGCCAAACTGCTGCCCGCGCTGCTGGCCGGGCTGTTGGTGTATGAACTGGTGGTGATGTTGTCGCCGCGCTTTGCAAACACCCGGCTGTCGCACAGCCGCGCCAAGATGGTGGTGGTGGCGCTGATTTCGATTAGCGTGCTGGCCATTCTCATTGGCGCGGTGATCGGTGCAATTGCCTATTACAAGGCCGAAGGCGGCAGCTACGCCGCGTTGCTCAAGAACATGGCGATGGTGATCGAAAACTCTCGCGAGCTGTTGCCGGCCTGGGTTGCCGAGTATTTGCCGCAGGGCGACGAGTCGCAAATTCGCGCCACCATCGTGGAGTGGCTGCGCACACATGCACAGGAAATCAAAACCTTTGGTGGCAGCGCAGGACATGCGCTGGCGATGGTGGTGGTGGGGCTGATTATTGGCTCGTTTGTGGCGTTAAATGAAGGTCGGGAACACCACGCTCTTGGCGCACTGGCGCAAGCCATGACCAAGCGCGTGGACTACCTGGGCGAAGCTTTTCGTAAAGTCGTGTTTGCGCAGGTGCGTATTTCTGGACTGAACACCGTACTGACCGGAATTTATCTGGCCGTGGTGCTGCCTGCGTTCGGCGTGGATTTGCCGTTTGTCAAAACCATGATCGTGATTACCTTCGTGGTGGGCATGATGCCGGTACTGGGCAATCTCATTTCCAACACGGTGATCGTGATTATTTCGTTTAATCACGGCCTGCACACCGCGTTTGGCTCGCTGGCGTTTCTGGTCATCATTCACAAGCTGGAATATTTTGTGAACGCCCGCATCATCGGTGGCCAGATCAAAGCCTACGCCTGGGAACTGCTAACCGCCATGTTGGTGATGGAAGCCGCATTTGGCGTAGCGGGCGTCATCGCCGCGCCGGTAGTGTATGCGTACATCAAAAGCGAGTTGATGGACAGGAAGCTGGTTTAGCCAAGCCACCCCCAATCAAACCACCCCCAGCCACACTGGCAGTGTCAGTAAAAACAACACCGTGCTCCAGGCCACGGTCAGCGCGACTTTTTCCACGTCTAATTGATAGCGGTCGGCGAGGCCGACGGCCATTAGCATGGTGGGCACACCGGCTTCGATGACGGCGGCGTGTTGGGCATCGGTTAGTGGCGAAAAAAATACTGCGGCCAGCAGCCAGGCGGTTAGCGGCAATATCAGCAGCTTGAATGCCACAGTGACCAGTACCGGTAGGCTGGGCGCAAGCCGCGACCACGGGATGGACAACCCCAGCATCAGCAGCATGACTGGCACGGTGGGTTGGCCGATGAAGTGCGCAGCGTGAATCAGCGGCTGGGTGTCGATGGGGAGTTGTGCCACGATCAGGCCAGCGGCAAACGCCCACATCGGCGGTAATGCAAAAAGCTGTTTTAATGGATGCCCGGCATCCTGCGCTTGCCCGCCAAGTTTGACAGCAATCCAGACCCCCACACTCCACACCAGCGGGGTGGCGGCGGCCATGTCGGCGAAAGCCGCGTAACGTCCGCCCGCGTCGCCGTATAAATGCGTGAGCAGCGGGTAGCCCATGAACAGCACGTTGCCGAAAATGCCGCACAGCAGCAGACCGGCGCGTGCGCCTGAAGTCAGCGTAGCGCCCAGCCGGGTCTTGAATAGCAAGGCGTACAGCGGCAGTCCGGTCAGCAGCATGGCGCTGGTTAAAATCAGCGGGACGCTTAATAAATTGAGGTTGATTTCTGCGCTGGCGGCGGCGGCAAATAGTAGCGCAGGGGCAAACAGATTGATGGCGACACTGGTGATGTGGCCGCGCACCGCGCGAATGCCGTCATCATCCAGCCGTGTGCGCCAGATGGCACCCGCAGCGATTAGCAGTGCCATCGGGAACAGGACTTGAGCGAGCAGATTCAGGTAAAAGTCGAAGGACATAAGTGGCGGGCAAGTCTTTCCGCCATTATCGTTTCTGCCTGTGCCCTATTCCATTTCGCGTTAAAAGCATGAATTTGTAGGTCGGGCTGAAGGCCGACCTACCATTACTGCTTCTAATGCTCATTGGAATTACCGGCAAGGAGAAAGGGTGCAGGACGGCATGACGGATTGCGCAGCGGGCGTTTTTACGGGCGAGGCAGAAGGCGGCGGCACGTCGTTTTCCAGCCAGTGTTTGATGCGTCTGGCATCGTCCAGGCGGCGCAGGCTGCCTTGCGCGTCCAGCAGCACGATAATCACCGGGCGGTGGGCAATTTCTGCCTGCATCACCAGACAGTGTCCGGCTTTGGAAATATAGCCGGTTTTGGACAGGCCGATCTGCCATTCGTCGTTGCGGGTCAGGCGGTTGGTGTTGTTGAAGGCGGCCAGCTGATAGCCGGGCGCACGGCGGCTTTCCGGCGTGGTTTGCTGCTTGGCACGGTAGCCGCCGCTGGATGAAATGTGGCGGATGTCCGCGTAGTTGGAATAGGCGTAGTCAACCAGTTTGACCAGGTCTTCTGCGCTGGACTGATTGGCGCTGGAAAGCCCGGTAGGCTCAACATAGCGGGTTTGATGCATACCAAGCTGCTGTGCCTTGCGGTTCATGGAGGCAACAAAGGCGACCATGCCGCCGGGGTAGGTTCGTCCCAACGCGTGGGCGGCGCGATTCTCGGAGGGGATCAAGGCCAGATTCAATAATTGCTCGCGTGTGAGCAGGGCTCCCACCGCCAGACGTGAGCCGGAGCCGGTTTGATGTACCGCGTCGCTGGGTTGGATGGTAATGCGCTGGTTCAGGTCAAGTCCGGCATCCAGTGTGACAACTGCCGTCATCAGTTTGGTGATGGAGGCGATGGGGGCTTGCAGGTTGGCGTGCCTGGACAGCAGGGTTTCGCCGCTGAACTGGTCATACACTATCGCGGATTGTGCGCTGAGTACGGGCTTGCCCGCCTGCACGGGGCTGATGGCGATTGCCAACGCCGTAAGCCACACCAGTTTTGTTGTTTCGGTCAAAGGGCACACCTCTTTTGCAGTGCTTACTACGCTGTTATAGCTCCGCCCGACGAATTTTGCGCAGGCTTAACCCGGATACGCGCCCCATAAAAAATGGCGGGGATTACCCGCCATGTTGCAGCTGGTGAGTTTGTGTCAGGTGCCGCGTGATGCGGGCGGGTTGAATTGGATGTTGTTTTCTTCCAGCCAGTGTTTAATGCGGTTGGCATCGCCAAGACGGCCATATTTCCCCTGCGCGTCCAGCAGCACGATGACCACTGGGCGCTGCGCGATTTGCGCCTGCATCACCAGACAATGCCCGGCTTCGTTGATAAAGCCGGTTTTGGACAGGCCGATGTGCCAGTCGTCTTCGCGCGTTAAGCGATTGGTGTTTGCAAAGCCTACATTGCGGTAATACACCCGTTTGGAAGCTTGTTGGCGCCTGGTTTTTTTGGCACGCACCACCACGCGCTGTTTGCCCAGGCTATAGTCGCCACTGGTAGAAATATGGCGAATTTGCGGGTAATTGGAATAGGCGAAATCGACCAGCTTGACCAGGTCTTCGGCGGTGGACTGGTTCAGGCTGGATAAACCCGTGGGATCGACAAACAGCGTTTTGCTCATGCCAAGCTGGCGCG
>JAYUCZ010000102.1:0-1794 GCA_043740065.1 Thiobacillaceae bacterium
CCCACGGCATTCAGTAGCCAGATCACACCGATTGACAGCACTTTCACAATCAACGGGCCAATGATGGGCACCAACGCAATGATGCCCACCAGCCAGGCAAAGGCATTGGACACAATGCCCACAGCAATCACGCTACCAGCGACCACCCGTGCGTCCAGATTGAAATGCAGCCCCAGCCACGCCAAAGCGCCGATGGCCAGCCATAGCGGCAGCATGACTTTCCAGTTGCGCCACCAAGGCGTGATTGGGCAGACAGCGCCTTTCGGTTCGGTAAGGTTTTCGGTTGGGGTGAGGATAGTTGGATCGGTTTTTGGCATGGGGTTTAAATGTGTGTAACAGATCGTGGCATCCGGCATTTCGCACTTGCAGGTAAGCTGCGGCAAAAACAGCAGCGCGAAGGCGGAAGAAAACAGGGCTTGCGGCATGGTCGGTAGAAGATGCAGGGCGGGCGGCTTCCGTCGGTTCGCCAGGTCGGCTGTGGCACAATGGTTCGAGTATAAATGAAGTCGGATAACACCCGCGACCACAACCATGACCGTCAATCTGCCCCCTGAAATTCGCCCCGGCCAGTCATCAGAATTGCTGAAAGCGCTGCATATCCTCACGCGCGACAGCAAGCTCAACCAGGACAGCCGTCGCAAGCTCAAGCAGGTTTATCACCTGTACAACTTTATCGAGCCGCTGTTGGAGGGCGTGCTTGCCCAGCATGATGACTTTACGCTGGCCGATCACGGCGCAGGCAAGTCTTATCTCGGTTTTATCCTGTACGACCTGTTTTTAAAGTCGAGAACATCCGGGCATATCTACGGCATTGAAACGCGTCAGGAGCTGGTGGAAAAATCGCGTGAGCTGGCCGCCAGGCTGGGCTTTGAACGCATGAGCTTTCTCAATCTTAGTGTGGAAGCCTCGATTGAGGCGAAGGATTTGCCGCCGCAGATTGATATGGTCACCGCGTTGCATGCGTGTAATACCGCCACCGACGATGCCATCAAGTTCGCGCTGGCAAAACAGGCCAAACACATCGTGCTGGTGCCTTGCTGTCAGGCCGAAGTGGCCGCTGTGTTACGCAAACATAAAAATGTATCGTTCGGAAAAACCCCGCTATCGGAAATTTGGCGTCACCCCATCCATACCCGCGAATTCGGTAGCCACCTCACCAACGTGCTGCGTTGCCTGCTGTTGGAGGCGCACGGCTACCAGGTAACGGTGACGGAGCTTGTCGGCTGGGAACATTCGATGAAAAACGAACTCATCATCGCCACGCAAAAGAACGCGCCGCGTGGCAACGCCAAACAACGGTTGAAACAGATACTGCGCGAACTTAATCTGGAAGAACTCAAGCCGCGTTTTGATTATTGACGGGTTATTTCGCAGGAGTGAAAGCGCGCGGACTCAAGGTATAAACCGTGCTTATCCGGTTGATGCACCCACTGAACAAAAAGCCCCACTTGCGGGCAGAATTCGCTGGAAAATCGGCGGCGAGACCGTCTGCCGGTGCCGGAAACCGAGGCGGCATCCCACTTCCGACCTGAAAAACGGCATCTATTTTTGCTGGGTGCACTAACCGGATAAGCACGGTATAAACCAGCTTGCGTTCTATGTCCCACACCGGGCTTTGCGACGGCATGCCGGGGTGATCGCCGAGGCTGATAAAAGCCGCACACTCGAACGCGTCCAACTGCGGTTTCTAGGTTTAAAGTGCGCACGGTTGGTGCGGAAAATAGCTCAAACCATGATTCTGCCAGTAACCATGTGGAAATTACCGGCAAATTGATCGGGACGTTCAGTGCATTC
>JAYUCZ010000103.1:0-10378 GCA_043740065.1 Thiobacillaceae bacterium
CGTTGCAGAACGCTTGTGTGGCCAGCCACACAGCGCGTCCCGCGCCTTGCCTGGCATCTCGTCTGCAAGCGGCCAATTGTCCAAGTTATTCATTCTCGGTTCCTAACTCCCGTCGTGCTCAAACACCACACGAAATTCCACCAGCGCACGCACCGGCAGACCGTTGCGTTTGGCCGGTCTGAATTTTGTTGCCTTGATCGAATCCAGCGCGGACTTTTTGAATAGCTCGCCAAACACGCCGCCCGGGCTGACGGCAATGACCTCGCTCTGGCTGATGCTGCCATCGGCTTCAAGATGCAGCCTGAGCAGCACACGGCCGGACACGTTCTGATCCTCGGCCTGCGCCGGATAGACCGGATCGGGCTTGCGCACCGGAACCGGCACAGCATCCAGCTCTTTTGTAGCGTAATAACGAAGGTCTACAGCCAGCGGAATGTTGAGTTGCGGCCCCGGCGCATCGCGCGATGCTGCGGCAGATTGTACTGGCGCAGTTTGGGCTGTTGCGACTTGGGTTGAGATGGCGGACAGGTTGCTTGGCACGGGTGCAGTAGCGGGCAACAAGGCCAGTTGTGGCGCGGCTTGTGCAGGCGGCACTTTGGACGGAGCGGGCGCGGTTTCCGGCGGTGCAGCAGGTGGCCTGGCAGGGAGCGTTTCGACGACCGGCGCGGGCAACGCAACCGCAGCAAGCGGCTCGGCCAGTTGCACCTGCAACTCTGCGGGCAACTGCGCAAGTGATTGTGGCGGCAGGCGTGTCAGGCCGATCACCGCAGCATGGAGCGCGGCGGACAACCACAGCATTTGCAAAAACCGGTGTCGGGAATCAGGCAGGGAAAGGCTGGTCATTGTTTACCAGAGCGGGCACGAATGATTAGGATTAGGATTATGCTTATTGTCACACAGCACAACACGGAGTGAATGATGCGCGTACCCATGTTTCTTGCCATTGCCATGATGGCGGCCAATGCTGTTGCCAATGGCGAAGTCACGATCAGCAAGACTACGATTAAATCCGCTGACGGCACGGAAGTGCCGGTGACCGTTGCAACGCCAGCAGGCACAGGGCCGTTTCCCGGCGTGTTGTTCATCCATGCCAAGCGCGGGTGGGACAGTGCCGAGGAAGCCCACATTCGCGAACTGGCCGGACAGGGTTTTCTGACGGTAGCCCCCGATTGGCAATCTGGACGTTTTATTGAACGCTGGCCCAGCGAACATAATCCCAACACCGAACTGGATGTGGAAGCCGGGCTCGATCATCTGCTCGCCCAGCCCAACCGTTGCAAGCAACCGGTCGGCGTGGTTGGCTACTCGCGTGGCGGCTACTATTCCATCCGTCTGGCGGCCAAACGCGGCCAGGATATCGCCGCGATTGCCAATTACGCCGGGCACATGCAAAACCCCAACGCCCCCGAGCCCGCGCAGCTTTTTTCCATCGCACCTGAAGTCAACCAGGTCACCAACCCCATGCTGTTTTTGATTGGCGAGCAGGATTACGAGTTACGCCGCATGAACGGCGGACGCGCATTCTATGCGCTATGGGAACGCGGCGTACCGGTGGAATGGCAGGAATATCCGATGGCGCGGCGCGCCTTCGATTTCCGCAACGACCAGACCCCGGAAGAAAAAATCGCTGCCCGGCACGCCCGTCAGCGGGTAAAAGACTGGCTGGCGAAATGGATGAAGCTGGATGACACGATGCAGTGTGCGAAGTAAGGCATAGATCACCCCGGCTTGCGTGCCACCAGATCAATCAGCGCCGACTGGCCGCTGTGTCCTGCACCCTCCTCGACGATTTCGTCATGCTCGGACAGGTGCAAAATCTCCCAGTCGCCAAATGCCTCGCGGAGCATGGCCTGGGTGTACATATTCTCAGCATGTGGCGGGCCGCCGGTAGAGAAATTCAGGGCAGTAAAGTCCAGTTGCCTTGGCGTGTAACCTTGCAGAATCAACAAACCGCCGGGCTTTAACGCCTGACGAATGCTGGCAAACTGCTTCGCCCGGCCTTCTGGCCCGACAAACTGAATGAAGATGGCAGCCACTGCGTCAACCGCTGCAACCGGCCAATCCCAGGTTTGCAAATCCACCTGTTCCCATTCGAGCGACACCCCACGTTGCGCCGCCAGCGCACGGGATTTCTCCAACGCAACAGACGAAGCCTCTACGGCGTGAACCCTCAAGCCTTGCTCTGCCAGCCACACGCCATTGCGCCCTTCACCATCCGCCACCGCCAGCACAGACTGGCCGGGCATCAGGCGAAACGACTGCGATTGCAGAAAGGCATTGGGTGCTTTGCCAAACAGGAACCCGGGCTCGGCGTAGCGGGTATCCCAAAATGGAACGACGGAATTCGCCACGTTTAACCTAGAAACCGCAGTTGGACGCGCCCGATGGTGCGTCTGATCGTGTGACTGCCGCGAAGCAACGAGGCGGCAGGCCGGGGCCTGCTTTGATGCGCGAGAGCGGAGTCGTTGCCGCTTTAGCGGCTTTACGAGTCCGGCCTACCCCTTGCGGGTACAAAGGCAGGCGCGCGAGCAGGCGTGCCAGCGGGTGCGTAGCGGCATCGCCCAAAAGGTGAACGCGAACGAAGGCATAGAAAGCAGTATTCATGCGACTCTCGTGAAGAAAATGAGCGGTCAACTGCGGTTTTTAGGTTTAATCCGGACTCACTTGCCCTTGGCTGCGTTCAACATCTGGTCGAGTTTGGCGGCAGGCACATAACCTGGCACGCGCTGGCCGTTTTCAAAAATCAGCGTCGGCGTGCCGGTAACGCGCAGTTTATTGCCCAGCGTAATCACCTCATTCACGGTGTTGTCACAATCGCCTTTTGCGGAGGGTTTTTCGCCTTTGAGCATGTAGGCTTTCCAGGCTTTAAGCCGGTCTTTCTCGCACCAGATTTGTTTGGACAGCGGGACGGCCGCAGGATGCAGGCTTTCGATGGGATGCAGGAAAGTGTAGATGGTGAGGTTGGTCATTTTTTCCAGTTCGAGTTCGAGCTTTTTGCAGAACGGGCAATCGGCATCGGAAAACACCACCAGCTTGCGGCTGCCATCGCCCCGCACTTCCTTGATGGCCTTGCCTAGCGGCAAGCTCGCCCAACTCACTTCGTTAAGTTTGGCATTGCGTGCGGCGGTCAGATTTTTGCGGCTGGCTACGTCAATCACATTGCCCAGCATCAGGTATTTTCCATCGGTTGTAGCGTAGGCAATCTGCCCATCGACAACCACTTCGAACAACCCGCCATAAGGCGTTTTGTTGATGCTGCTGATTTCCATTTCCGGAAAAGCCTTCAGCAGATTCTGGCGAATTTCCTTGTCACCAGCCATGACCGGAAATTGTGTAAAAACCGACAGCGCGAGCGCGGACAACATTATTTTATTCAGACGCATGATTTGTTTTTCCTTACTTTCTACTTTGATGAAAACGGGTTTTATGAAAACAGTGCTTCGTGAACCAGCGCCGATTTAACCGGCCCCAGTGTGTTCAATGCCGACATGCCGGTGTTGCGCAACATGGATGCCAGCGGGGTTTCAAGTCCAAACAGCCGCCACAGGCTGTCGGTAACAAACTGCAAACGCACCACCGGTTCGGCACGACGGCGGGCATAACCTTCCAGCAATTGCGCATCGCCGCACAGGGCGCGACCGCGTTGGCATAATACCTGCGCCAGCATCGCCACGTCGCCAAATCCGAGGTTGACACCCTGCCCTGCCAACGGATGCACGCCGTGCGCGGCATCGCCCACCAGCACACAACCAGTACGCACTACGCTTGACGGCTGCATCAAGCGCAAGGGGAAGGCCGCAGGCGGAGTGAGCAAACTCAATTTACCAAGCTGCGCTACGCCAGCCGCCTCAACCCTGGCACAAAACACGTCCGGCGCAAGCGCCAGCAACGATTGCGCATGTTGCGTAGCGGTTGACCAGACCAGCGACATGCGGTTCCCTGGCAGGGGTAAATACGCAACAATATCGCCCGCCGATTTTTCAACCGCGCCCTCAACCGTACCTTCAGCGCGAAACCATTGGAAGGCTGTGCCGCCATGCGGTTTTTCGGTGGCAAAATTGGCGACCACGCCAGCTTGTTCATAGGGTGAAATGCGGGCGCTAATGCCTGCCCGCTCGCGGGTTCTGGATGGTGCGCCATCTGCGCCGATCACCAGTTCCGATTCAATATTTCTTCCATTGTCGAGCACGACGGACGAATGCGCTGTCCCCCAGATAATGTCTGTGACATTGGCCGGGCAAAATATATCAATGTTGTCCTGGGCTTTTAGCGCCTGCCACAGCGCATGTTGCAGGCGGTTGCTTTCCAGAATGGCTGCCAGCCTGGGCGTGCCCGCCTCGTAGGCATCCAGCCGCAACTTTCCACCTGCATCGCCGCACACATCCATGCGGAACACGCTTTGCACACGCGCCGCATCAAGACGATCCCAAACACCCAGCGCATGCAATAAAGCCTGGTTGCCGGGGCTGATGGCATAGACGCGGGTATCCCAGATTTCGTCGGGTGCGGAGGCTGCGCGAGGTTCGATCAGCGCCACATTCAGCCCACTGCGCGCCAGCGCCAGCGCCGCCGCCGCGCCCACTAGCCCGGCACCGATCACGGTGGCGTGATAACGCCGGTTCATCCGTGCCGCCCAAACAACATGCGTCGCGCCACAAAATGCCGGACTGGCGGCAAGGCTTGCAGCGCCATCAAGCCCAGCCCGCGCACATGTTGCGCAAGCGGGTTGGCGGTAGAAAAACTGCGCACCAGCAAATCGGTAAACAAAATGCCCGGCACGGCATCGCGCTGCCGGGTGCGCGCAAATTCTTTTAGCTGGCTGACTGCGCCCAATTCCGTCACGTTTGCTTCAAGACATGACTGCGCCAGTTCCCAGGCATCACGCAAGCCCAGGTTGAAGCCCTGCCCGGCCACCGGATGCAAAGTCTGCGCGGCATTGCCGATGCGCACCACATGCGCACCCGCCTCGGTGCCGTGATAATCCAGCTTGAGCGGAAACTGGCCGCGTGCTTCAACGCTTAAAAACCGGCCTTGTCGTCCGCCAAACTGATCTTGCAATTCAGCCAGAAACTGCGCGTCGTCCAGTTGCGCGATGCGGGCGGCCTCGTCTGGTGCATTCACCCAAACCAGCGCATACGCGCCACCATCCCCGCCGCCATTACCATTGGGCAACAAGGCAATCGGCCCATTCGGCGTGAAGCGCTCATAAGCGCTGCCAGCGTGCGGCAGTTCGGTCGTTACCTGGGCGACGACGGCAACCTGGGCATAATCCCTGAACCATTTTCCCTGCTGCGTTTCATTGCGTCCGCCATCTGCGATCACGGCAAGATTGGCATGCATTTCCTGCGGCGTGTCGCCGCCCAATTGCAGACGTGAGCTTGTGCTGCCCGCCTGCACCTGCACAACCGGCGTGGCATAGCGTATGCGCACCGCAGCCTGCTCCAGCCCATGCAGCAAAGCGTTGGTCAGTTCGCCATAACTCAACACGTAGCCCAGCGCGGGCAATTTTTCTTCGCTGGCTTTCAATTCAGCCCGCCCCAGCCCGCCTTGATGCGAAATATGAATGCGGGTAATCGCGCTGGCATCCACGATGTTTTGCCAGACCCCGAGACGTTCAAGAATCAACCGCGAACCGTAGGACAACGCCAGGGTACGTTTGTCATTGATCGGGGTATTTTGCGAACGCGCTTCCAGCAACAGCGGGTCTAGCCCGCCCTGCTTCATGGCCAGCGCACACACCGCGCCCACTGGGCCCGCGCCTGCAATGACAATGTTTTCCGGCACGATGCGCTCAAACGGATCAGCCATGCTGCATCGCCGCCTCAATATCTGCTACGGTTTTGGGCGGATGGGTCAACACTTCGTAGCCGCCGTCCGTGACCAGCACATCGTCTTCAATACGGATGCCGATGTTCCAGAGTGCTTGCGGCACGCTGTCCGCCGGGCGGATATAAAAACCCGGCTCCACCGTCAGCATCATGCCCGGCTGCAAGCTGCGCCACTCGCCGCCCAGTTTGTACTCGCCCGCATCATGTACATCGCGGCCCAGCCAGTGGCCGGTTTTGTGCATGTAAAACTGCTTGTAGGCATCGTTTTCGATCAGTCCATCGACACTGCCGGACAGCAGTTTCAAGTCCAGCATGCCCTGCACCAGCACGCGCACGGCGGCATCGTGACAGGCGATCCAGCTTGCGCCTGGTTTGACTTGCTGCATGGCTGCATCCTGCGCAGCCAGGACGATTTCGTACACGTCTTTTTGCGCAGTGTTAAAGCGTCCACCAACCGGGTAAGTGCGGGTGATGTCCGAGGCATAACCGTCGAACTCGCAGCCCGCGTCGATCAGCAACAAATCGCCATCATTCAGTTGCGCATTGTTTTCCACATAGTGCAACACGCAGGCATTTTTGCCGCCCGCGACGATGCTGGTGTAGGCCGGGTGGCGCGCGCCGTGGCGCACAAAATCGTGCAGCAATTCGGCTTCGATTTCGTATTCGAATTTTCCCGGGCGGGTGTTCTGCATGGCACGCAAATGCGCGGCGCTGGAAATTTCCGCCGCACGCCGCATGATGGCGATTTCGTGCGCATCTTTAAACAAACGCATTTCATCCAGCCAGCGCCGCACATCAAGGATTTCTTGCGGCGCAGTCACACCGGTGCGGGCTTTGGCGCGGACTGCATTCAGCCAGCCCAGCACCTGCGCATCCCAACTTGGGTCTGCGCCCACGCAGTAGGCCAAACGCATCTGGTTGGCCATCAGCTCAGGCAACTTGTTAGCCAGCTCCGTAATGGAATACGACTCGTCAAAACCAAATCCGGTTTTCGCTGCCTCCGGGCCATGGCGATAGCCGTCCCAGATTTCGCGCTCGACATTTTTGTCGCGGCAAAACAAAATGCTGCGCGGCTCGCTACCGGCAATGATGACCAGCACCGCCTCTGGCTCGTCAAAGCCGGTAAGGTAATGAAAATAGCTGTCATGCCGAAATGGATAGTGGCTATCGCGGTTGCGCAGCACTTCCGGCGCAGTGCGGATGATCGCCACGCCGGATTGCAGGTTTTGCATCAGGCGCTGGCGGCGCTGGCGGTAAATTTCAGTATTCATCTCAACACGCCTGCCGGGTAATTTCATTATCAAGACCAATCAATCTTTCCGGCGTTCCGACATCCACCCAGCGCCCGCTGTAATGCTCGCCGGTCACTTTGCCCTCGCCCATCGCGGCTTTCAGCAAAGGTGCCAACGGCGCTTTCTTCCAGGATTCGATATGGGCGAACAACTCGCGGCGGTACACGCCGATGCCGGAAAAGGTGAAGGGGGAAGGGGGAAGGGGGAAGGGTGCGGATTTGTCATATACCTTGCTCTCTTTCAGCACAAAATCGCCCTGCGGGTGATGCGGGGGATTATCGACCAGGATCAGGTGTGCCAGGCTGTTTTCGTGCTGCATTTGCAACATGATGCCCGCAAAGCGCCGGAAATCGAAATCGCAAAATACATCGCTATTGATGACCGGAAAAATCGCCGCGTCTATCAGCGGCAAGGCGGTGGCAATGCCGCCTGCGGTTTCCAGCGCTTCGCCTTCACGCGAGTAACGCAGTTCCACACCAAACGCCGAACCGTCGCCGAGCAGCGCTTCAATGTGGTCGCCCAGGTGCGCGTGATTGATCACGATGCGCTCAAATCCGGCTTTAGCCAACTTTTCCAGATGCCAGAGGATGAGCGGCTTGCCAGCTACGGGCAACAACGGTTTAGGCGTGTGGTCGGTCAAGGGACGCATGCGTTCGCCACGCCCGGCGGCCAGTATCATGGCGGTTTTCAAGCCTGTTCCTTCATAGTTTCCAGTTCATCCAGCAAGCGCATCAAGGGCACCAGTTCGCTGTAACGCGCACAGGCTCTATGTAAATAATCCATCACCAGCGGCAGATCCTTAAGATAACCGTCCTTGCCGTCGCGGTGAGACAGGCGGGCGAAAATCCCCAGCACCTTGAGATGGCGCTGCACGCCCATCCATTCAAAATCGCGGTAGAACTCATAGAAATCAGCACTGACCGGCAGGCGTGCGGTACGCGCCGCTTCCCAGTAGCGAATCACCCAGTCCAGAATTCTTTCTTCGTCCCACTGGATATAGGCATCTTTGTACAACGAAGCCAGATCATAGGTAATCGGGCCATAGACCGCGTCCTGGAAATCCAGCACGCCGGGGTTCATGCCGTGATTGTTGTCGCACACCATCAGATTGCGCGAATGGTAGTCGCGGTGTACATACACCTGCGGCTGGGCGAGGTTGTTGGCGAGGATGCGCTCGAATACGCTATGCAGGGTTTGTTGCTGCGCAACCGTCAACGTCAAGCCAAGGTGTTTGGCGACATACCAGTCGGGAAACAGGTTCAACTCCCGAAGAAGCAAGGCGCGGTCATATTCTGGCAACACCCCGGGCTTGCTGGCCAGCTGGATTTTAATCAGCGCGGCATTGGCATCCAGATACAACGCATGCGCGTTGTCCTGATTGCCATCTTGACTTAAGGCCGACAGATAAGTGGTGTCGCCCAAATCCGTCAGCAGCAGGAAACCTTGCGCCATGTCCTGCGCCAGCACTTCCGGCACATGCGCACCGGCATCGTGGAAGAGCCTGGACACGCGTACAAAGGGCGCGCAATCTTCATGCGCCGGGGGCGCGTCCATAACGATATAATGGCGGCTGTTGTGCGTTGCGCGAAAATAGCGCCGGAAGCTGGCATCGGCCGATGCGGGTGTCAAATCGTAGTCTTCCGTGCCAAGCTCGCGGCCTAACCATTGCCGCAGGGATTGCAAACGCTCCATGTTCGATACGCTGTATTCATTTTTAATAAAACGGATTTTACCGCTTGCGCCCGACCTTGGTTCTTAAGCTTGTTAGCCTTGGGCTTGTTATTCCCGTATTTTTTGTGGGCGCGTCTGTGTGCGCCCACGCCGAAGAGTTGCCTGGCCCGCCGCTAAAGCTAAGGCAAGACGCAGATTTGCGCGGTTCGCAAGCCGCCGGACAAGACGGGCCGCTGTTTCTGTCCGCCGACCAGGTTGAAACCGTCAGCCCCAATATCATCGAAGCCAAAGGCAATGTCGAGGCACGCAAGGCGGGGCGAAACTTTTTCGCCGACACCCTGCGTTATGACCACACGCTGGACAGCATAGACGCGCGCGGCAAAATCCGGCTGGAACAAAGCGGATTAATCCTGACCGGCGACACACTAAACCTGCAACTGGAAAATGAAACCGGGCGACTGACCAAACCCGCCTACCGCATCCTGCCAGCGGCAGGCAATACGACCACACCACCCATCGCAGGCCGTGGGCAGGCCGAATCCCTGGAGTTGATTAGTCGGGAAAAATTTACCCTCCAGGATGCGACCTACACGACTTGCCCGGTAGGCAACGAGGACTGGCAACTGCAAGTCGCCGACCTCGACATTGACCAAGGGAAACAGGTTGGCACAGCGCGCAACATGCTGCTCAAGTTTAAGGGCGTACCCCTGCTGTATAGCCCGTGGGCGGATTTCGCACTAAACGACGCACGCAAATCGGGCTTCCTGCCACCGACCATCGGCTTCACCGGCAAAAGCGGCCTCGACCTTACCCTGCCGTATTACTTCAACCTGGCACCCAATTACGATGCCACGTTTTATCCGCGCTTTCTGGCCACACGCGGCCTGCAACTGGGCGGGGAGTTTCGCTATTTAACCGAGCATTTCAAAGGCGATGCTGCGCTTGAATACCTGCCCAACGATCAGGCTGACAAGCGCTCGCGCTGGCTGGCCGCATTTAATCACACGCAACAATTCAGCCCACGCTTGAAAGGCCAGGTTATCTTCCAGCGGGTTTCGGACGATGAGTATTTCCGCGATCTGTCCAATCAAGTGGAAGTGACTTCGCGCTCGATCCTGCCGCAAGAAGCGACGCTAAATTATGACGGGGGCTGGTGGCAGGCCGGGGCGCTGGTTCAGACTTTGCAAACCTTGCAAGACCCGGCAGCACTTATTGTTGAGTCCTATAACCGGCTGCCGCAGCTAAGCCTTAGCGCCAGCCACAAAATTTCCGGCTTTGCCGAAGCTGGCTTGAAAACGGAATACACGCATTTCTATCATTCCAACCCGCTGGCCTCGCAAGTCAAGGGGGGCGACCGCTTCATCGCTTATCCCAGCCTGAAATTGCCTTACAGCAACAGCGCGTTTTTCATCACGCCAAAAATTGGCTATCACTACACCAGCTACAGCATCGACCAGCCACCCGGCAACCCGGACAGACTGGATCGCGGACTGCCCATCGCCAGCGTGGACACCGGGCTGATGTTCGAACGTGATTTCAGCTTTCGTGGCAGCAGCTACCTGCAAACTCTGGAACCGCGTGCGTACT
>JAYUCZ010000104.1:0-4411 GCA_043740065.1 Thiobacillaceae bacterium
CACATTGTTTACCCAGTCATCCAGGTAAGTCAGCGGCAGTTGGTGGAAACCTATCATGCGCAGGTAGTCGAGGATTTTCTTGTTGCTGTCGATGCGTAGCGGAAAGCCGCCCACCAGGTTGTTCTTGGCCTGGGTCAGTTCGGCCTCGGTCGGGCCATCCGCGACAAAGTTCGCCACGGTTTCGCGTGCCACTTTCAGCGCGTCATCCACTTGCGTGTTTTTGGTTTGCAGGCCAATCAGCAGCGGCCCGGGCTGCGACATGGGCAGAAAATAACTGTAAGCAGAATACGCATAGCCGCGCTTCTGGCGAATTTCGGCCACCATGCGCGAATCAAAACCACTGCCGCCCAGCACATGATTGCCCACAAACAGCGGGAAAAAGTCGGCATCGTTACGCGCCATACCGATCAAACCCATGAACACATGACTTTGGGTGGAGGGGTGGGTGATGCGTTTTTCGACCGGCACGGCTGCCACCGTTTTAACCGGCGGCGCTGCTTCTACCTTGCCCTGCGGCAACCCTGCGGATATTTTACCCGCCAACTGTTCGGCCTCGGCACGGCTCATGTCGCCGATGATGGACACTACCGCGCTGCCAGCGCGATAGCGCGACTTGTACCAGGACAGCAGGTCAGCACGTTTCAAATTGTTGATGCTGACCAACGCTCCCGAATCTGGCAGACCGTAACCCTGTTTGCCGTACAGGGCTTGGTAAAAGGCTTTTTCGCCCACTTCGCCGGGCCTGGATTCTTCTTCGCGCAGCGCCGACAACAGCCGGGCGCGTTCGCGCTGCATAACAGCCTGGGGAAATTCGGGCTTGTGCAGTATGGTCATCAATAACCCGGTCGCCGCATCGCGTTCGCGTGCGCTAGACAAGGTGCGCAGCGAAACCCCCGCCCTGTCCCGATCAAACACGCCGCCCAGTTGCGCCCCCACATCCGCCAGTTTGCTGGCGATAGCAATATCGCTCAAGCCGCCCGCGCCCTGATCCAGCATGGTGTGGGTCAGCCGCGCCTGACCATTTTTTTCCAGCGTATCAAAACGGCTGCCTGCGGGAAAATCCACCGCCACATCCAGCATGGGGATGTCGTGGTTTTCGACAAAATAAACCTGCGTGCCGCCCTTTGTCACCCAGTGCTGGATGTTTACACCCGCCATGGCGGGCAAGGTTAGCAACGCAAGCAGAAAAACAAGAAAGCCTCTAAAACCCGTCATTGCGAGCGCAGCGCGGCAATCCAGAATCTTCGATAAGCCAACATTCTTTCTGGATCGCCACGTCGCTTCGCTCCTCGCGATGACGGAAATTAAGTGCGTCGGCATCGCCTTAACGTACATGATTCACTCCTGACATGGCCGGTTTGCGCGGCGCTGATGTAATCGGCTGGGGATCTAACACGGCCACCGACAAACGCTCGTCCGTCAACCATTTGGCCGCTTCTTTCACTTGTTCAGAGGTCACTGCCTTGAGTTTGGCGGTGCGCTTTTCCAGCGTGGAAAGCGGCAAGCCCAGCGTCGCCAGTTCACCCAATTGCATGGCCTGATAAAACACCGAATCGCGTTGATAAACATCCGCCGCGATCACTTGCGCCTTGACGCGGTCAAGTTCTTCTGCCGTCACACCGTCTTTCTGGATGCGCTGTATTTCCGCCTTTAAAGCCAGTTCTACCTCAGCCGGTTTTTTGCCTGCTGACGGGGTGGCATCCAACATAAACAGGCCCGGGCCGCGGGCGAGGCCGTCGTAACCCGCGCCGACATCCACCGCAATACGCTGTTCCTTGACCAGGCTCTTTTTCAGCCTGGCCGAATCGTTGCCATCCAGCACGCCTGCCAAAATTTGCAAAGCCCAAGGCAAGCTGTCTTTTTCCACATCGCGCAGCACCGGCACATGCCAGCTCATCAGCAAGTAATCCTGTTTGGCCGGCGCTTTTACCACGATGCGTTTTTCGCCACGCGTTGCAGGTTCATCCTGGGGGCGGCGCTGCGGCAATGTTTTTTTGCCCAACGGGCCGAATTCCTTTTTTGCCAGCGCCAGCACGTCTTCTGGTTTCACGTCGCCCGCCACCACCAGCGTGGCGTTGTTGGGCGCATACCAACGCCCATACCAGTCACGCGCATCCTGTGCCTGCATGTTTTCCAGATCATTCATCCAGCCGATGACCGGGCGGCGATAGGGATGTGCCTGATACGCCACGCTCATCAACTGTTCGTAAACAATAGCCTGCGGGTTGTCTTCGGTGCGCATCCGGCGCTCTTCCATCACCACCTGAATTTCTTTGGCGAAGGATTCGTCCTTGAGTTGCAGGTTGTTCATGCGGTCGGCTTCCAGTTCCAGCGCCAGCGCCAGCTTTTCTCTTGGCAAAGTCTGGAAATACACCGTGACATCGCGGTTGGTAAAGGCATTTTCGCGCCCGCCAGCCGCCGCTACGCGCTTGGAAAACTGGCCATCCGGCACGTTTGAAGTGCCTTTGAACATCATGTGTTCCAGCACGTGCGCCACGCCGGTGGTGCCGTTAAACTCGTCCATGCTGCCCGCCTTGTACCAAACTTGCGAGACCACCACCGGCGCTCGGTGATCTTCCTTGACGATGACGCGCAGGCCATTGTCGAGCGTGACATCGGTCACAGCGGCCAGCGCAGGCATGGCGAACAGACATAAAAGACTTGCGATTTTTGCTTGCATGTTGAGCCCAGTTGAAAGGACAGGTGAATGATAAAATAGCTGCACCTTACCGCAGACCAAAAAATTTGTGTTCAGTTTCCTGAAGCCCACCCAAAAATCTTCTTCGCCGTCCGAGCCAGCTGTTGAAGCGCGTCCCGGCTGGGCGCAGCGTCTGAAATCCGGACTGGCAAAAACCCGCGAACGCCTGGGCGGCCAGCTTGGCGGGCTGTTCAGCGTCGGCCGCAAGATCGACGACACGCTGTATGAGGAACTGGAAAGCATCCTGCTGACCGCCGATGTGGGCGTGGATGCCACCGAGGCATTGCTGGAACGCCTGCGCAAACAAGTCAGCCGCGAACATTTAACCGATGCCAGCGTCTTGCGCAGCGCACTCGCGGATGCGCTAACCGAATTACTTGCGCCGCTTGAACAGCCGCTCGACATACGCAGCGCCAAGCCCTTCATCATCATGCTGGCCGGCGTAAATGGCGCGGGCAAAACCACCAGCATCGGCAAGCTCGCACAGTTGTTCCAGAGCGAAGGCAAGTCGGTTTTGCTGGGCGCGGGCGACACCTTCCGCGCCGCCGCCCGCGAGCAATTGCAGGTTTGGGGCGAGCGCAACAATGTCGCCGTCATCAGCCAGGAAAAAGGCGATTCGGCTTCGGTCATTTTTGACGCGGTGAACGCCGCCCGCGCCCGCAACATCGACATCGTGCTGGCCGACACCGCTGGCCGCCTGCCCACGCAGTTACATTTGATGGAAGAAATCAAAAAGGTCAAACGCATTATTCAAAAGCTGGAACCCGCTGGCCCGCACGAAATCCTGCTGGTGCTGGACGGCAACACCGGGCAAAACATGGTTAGCCAGGTCAAGGCGTTTGATGATGCATTGGGGGTCACCGGCCTGATCGTTACCAAGCTGGACGGCACGGCCAAAGGTGGGGCGCTCGCGGCCATCGCACAAGCCAGACCCATTCCAGTACGTTTTATTGGCGTGGGCGAAGGTTTGGATGATTTGAAACCGTTTGTGGCGCGCGAGTTTGTCGAAGCGCTGCTCGGCGAATGATCCAACCATGATCCAATTTTCTCAAGTCACCAAGCGCTACCCCGGCGGACACACCGCGCTGGAAGACGTGTCGCTGGAAATTGCCAAGGGCGAACAGGTTTTCCTGACCGGGCATTCCGGCGCGGGCAAGTCCACGCTACTCAAGCTGATTGCCGCCATCGAGCGCCCGACCAATGGCGTGGTGTCGGTCAATGGTCAAAATATCGGACGTTTGTCGCGCACCGCCGTACCTTATTTACGGCGCAATATTGGTTTGATTTTTCAGGATCACAAACTGCTGTTCGACCGCAACGTCATTGAAAACGCTCTGTTGCCGCTTTCCATCGGCAATTTTGATCGCCGCGAATCGCTTAAACGCGCCCGCGCCGCGCTCGATAAAGTCGGCCTGCTACACAAGGAAAAAGCCATGCCCGTCACACTCTCCGGCGGCGAACAGCAACGCCTGTGCATTGCCCGCGCCGTGGTATCACGCCCCGCCCTGGTGCTGGCCGACGAGCCCACCGGCAATCTGGATGCAGGCTACGCCGCCGACATCATGAGCATGTTCCGAGACTTTCATCGCGTCGGCACAACTCTGGTCATTTCCACCCACGACGAGCGCGCCATTCAGGCACTGGGCGGGCGCATCATCCATCTGGATCACGGCAAACTCTCGCCAGCCACGACGGGGGCAGGCGCATGAACTG
>JAYUCZ010000105.1:0-1787 GCA_043740065.1 Thiobacillaceae bacterium
AGGGATGCGGAAATAGCCGATGTCCCGTTTTTGGGGGTGCTGGCGGGCAGCGGAGTCGTAGCGCTTTAGCGCGTAGGAATCCGGCGTACCCCTTGCGGGTGATGCAGTGCAAGGTGTTCCGAGTGCCGTGTGGCTGGCCACACAAGCGAGGAACAAGAGCGGAGTCGTTGCCGCTTTAGCGGCTTTACGAATCCGGCCTGCCCCTTGCGGGTACACAGCCAGGCGACCCGAAAACCGTGCAATCGGGTGCGTAGCGTTCTCACCCATCCAGTGAGGGTGCGCGTGACCTTGAAACTTAACATTCATGCGGTTCTCCTTGCGTTTGAGAGCGGTCAACTGCGGTTTCTAGGTTAAAGTAGCGTGTTCCAAATAGCTGTTGCATTTATTTTCCCGAACCATGCCAAAAACCACCACCCCCAAGGATTTCGAATCCGCGCTCACCGAGCTTGAAAAAATCGTCGCCCAGATGGAAGCCGGCAAGCTCGGTCTGGAAGACTCGCTCACCGCCTATGGGCGCGGCGCAGAGCTGCTGAATTTTTGCCGCGAGGCCATCAGCCGCGCCGAGCAACAGGTGCAGGTGCTGGAGAACGGCGTATTGAAACCTTTTCTGACCGGCGCGGAAGATGACTGAGATGGACTTCCCTGCCTGGCTGGCGGAAAAACAAGCCCGCATGGAGACCGTGCTGGCCGCGCTACTGCCTGCTAAAAATCACGCGCCGGAGCGCCTGCACGATGCCATGCGTTATGCGGTGCTGGGCGGCGGCAAGCGGGTGCGTCCGCTGCTGGCGTTTGCGGCGGGCGAGTTGACGCAGGCCGACCCTGCGCATGTAGAACGGGCGGCGGCGGCGGTCGAGTGCATCCATGCCTATTCGCTGGTGCATGACGATATGCCGGCCATGGATAACGATGTGTTGCGGCGCGGCAAACCCACGCTGCATGTGGAGTTTGACGAAGCCACGGCATTGCTGGCAGGTGACGCGCTGCAAAGTCTGGCATTTACTATTTTGTCCGCCGCGCCATTAAGCAACGTGCCGGAAAACCAGATTCGCATGTTGCATATTCTCGCCACGGCTTCGGGTTCGCTGGGCATGGCGGGCGGGCAGGCGATTGACTTGGCCAGCGTCGGCAAGCCGCTGTCGCTACCGGAACTGGAGTTCATGCACATTCTGAAAACCGGTGCGCTGATTCGCGCTTCGGTCAATCTGGGTGCGTTATGCGGACAGCCTTTGGATGCCGCCGCAACAAAACATCTCGACCATTACGCCAAGTGTGTCGGTCTGGCGTTTCAGGTGGTGGACGACGTGCTGGATGCCGAGGCTTCCACCGCCACGCTGGGTAAAACAGCAGGCAAGGATGCCGCAGACAACAAACCCACTTACGTCAGTTTGATGGGGTTGCAACCCGCCAAAGAGCTGGCCGAATCGCTGCGCGAGGATGCCCATCAGGCGCTGTCCGGTTTTGGTGTTGGGGCGAATCGTCTGCGGCAACTGGCGGATTACATCGTCAAGCGCAATTACTGAGAATTTCCGAACGTGACTCTGCTCGATTCCATTCTCTCCCCCGCCGACCTCAAACCGCTGGACGGCAAACAGTTGAAACAACTGGCGGATGAACTGCGCACGTTTATCCTGAACTCGGTGGCCGAAACCGGCGGGCATTTGTCCTCCAATCTGGGCTCGGTGGAACTGGCCATCGCGCTGCATTACGTGTACGACACACCCGGCGACCGCATAGTCTGGGATGTCGGCCACCAGACTTATCCGCACAAGATTTTGACTGGCCGCCGC
>JAYUCZ010000106.1:0-10355 GCA_043740065.1 Thiobacillaceae bacterium
CCGGTATTTGAGAACGGCGATATTTTGCTCGAGCGGCAACATCGCTATCCCTTGCATCGCGACTTTATTGAATTCCCTGCGGGCAAAATAGACGCCGACGAAGATGATCTCAACTGCGGCAAACGGGAGTTGCTGGAAGAAACCGGATACGAGGCCAACGACTGGATGCACGTCACGACCCTTTATCCGTGCATTGGTTACGCTAACGAGCGCCTTGAGTTCTACCGCGCGCAGCAACTCGTCCATGTGGGCCACGCGCGCGACGCAGACGAGTTTATGGAAGTGATGCGCATCCCATTCGGCGAAGCGATGGATTGGTTGAAGCGTGGAAAAATATGCGAAACCAAAACCGTGGTAGGTTTGTTTTGGCTCGAAAAATTAATGGCTGGATAAGCTGCTTCCGTCGTAGACCAAAATTTTTCTAACAAAAAAGCCGGATTGCGTCCGGCTTAGGGAGGAGGCCGTGTTAGGGGAGTTTAAGGAAACGCGGGGATAGCAGGTTCCATTCCGTAATCCGTCACGTCGGCGGAATAGGCCGTGATCAAATGACGAATTTCATCCACTCGGCTGGAAGGCACATCGACCATTATCAGAATACGCCCGGCTTCAATCGGGGCTTCGAAGTTTTTGAGACGCGAATTGGGAACAGAACTGGCCTTCATACTTGAGACCCAAGTGCCAAATATCGCGCCTATCAACGCAGTCACCAATACCGTTACCATTTGCATATTGATACCCGCAGGTGGGAACAGCACCACGATTAAACCCGCGATAATGCCTATGCCGCCACCCAGGGTTAAGCCTATTTCGGCTCCATGTACAAAGTCCGATTTTTGCAGAATCGAAGCTTCATGCAGGTCTTTTAGTTGGGTGCCGTCTTTAGCCAACACATGCAAATGGGCATTTTCAATACGCGCGAGCAAGAGTTGATCACGCAGCTGTTGCGCTTGGCTTACGTCATCTACCAAAAAATACAGCCTTCTTCTCATTTTTATCTCCTTTTATGAAGCCATAAAGTCAGATGATTAGTTAGGTGTAGCAGACCCCTACAAACGGTCAAGAAATATATGTAATGAGGCTATATACTGCGTCTGAGAAAGTGGGTCAGACAACCGCTGCCGCCGTTAAGCGGGAGAGGAAAGTCCGGGCTCCATAGAGCAGGATGCTGGCTAACGGCCAGACGCAGCAAGCTTTGTGTTGCAAAACATAAAGGCCAAGGCGAGGAACAGGGCCACAGAGACGAGTCTTTGGGATTGAGCAAGTAGCAGTCACAAAGGGTGAAACGCGGTAACCTCCATCCGGAGTAACACCAAATAGGCAGGCGATGAAGCGGCTCGCTGAGTCTGCGGGTAGGTGGCTTGAGTCTGGCAGCAATGCCAGGCCTAGATGAATGACTGTCCACGACAGAACCCGGCTTACCGGCCAACCCTTTTTCTTTCTAGCTGGACTCGATGCCGGGTTTCGGTACTCAGCAAAATCAATCCCTTATCAAATTTACTTGCGTATCGTAATGAGGATACGTTGGTAAGCCTTCGTTTTTAAAAGCAACCATGTGCCAAGGGTGGTTGTCGTAAGTCTTTGACCTTACAGGAAATTTTTCAATTCTTGGCTTGACAGCACGGATTCCTTGCCTCTATAGTGGGTGAAAGTTACATTTAGTGGGGGTTTATGGGTTTAACCCAAATTAACTCACTAAAACTGTAAGTGAATACCAACAAAAATAGAGGGGGCGAGCCACGATGTTTCGCAGTATCAGCACCGTTAGTCTGGATAGCAAGGGTCGGGTGGTTGTGCCCGCCCGGCATCGCGACGTGCTGCTGACGCTGGCTGCCGGACGCGTGGTGCTGACCGCCGATCCTGGTCGTTGTCTGTTGCTCTACCCCCTGTCTGAATGGGAGCCGATTGAGAAAAAACTCAACGGCTTGTCTGATTTCAATTCTCGCACCCGCAGTCTCAAGCAGTTGATGGTGGGCTACGCGCACGATATGGAGATGGATGGCGCGGGGCGCATTTTGCTGCCACCCATGCTGCGCAAGTTTGCCGAGCTGGATAAAAACGTGGTGCTGGTCGGTCAGGGCAACAAGGTCGAGTTGTGGAATGAAGAGCGTTGGGAAATGCGCGTTGCAGAAGCGCGGACGTTCAGCGACGACGAGATGCCGCCCGAACTGGAAGGCTTTACCTTGTGAATACGCCCGCCCATGTGCCGGTGCTGGCACACGAGGCGGTGGCAGCGCTGGCGATTAAACCGGATGGCGTATATGTCGATGGCACCTTTGGACGCGGCGGCCATGCCCGCTTGGTGCTGATGCAGTTATCCGAAACTGGCCGACTGATTGCGCTGGATCGCGACCCGGCGGCCATTGCAGCCGGACGTGCGATTCACGATGCACGGCTGACGCTGGTGCAGTCGCCATTTTCAGCGTTGGCGGCGGTGCTGGATAGTCTGAGCGTGGATAGTGTGGACGGCATCTTGCTGGATATTGGCGTGTCGTCTCCGCAACTGGATGAGGCGCAGCGGGGATTTAGTTTCAGGCTCAACGGCCCGCTCGACATGCGCATGGATCCGGGCTGTGGCATGAGCGCCGCCGACTGGATCGCACGGGCGGAAGCGGACGAAATGGCGGAGGTGTTCAAACGTTATGGCGAAGAACGGTTTGCTCGACAGATTGCGCACGCGATTGTTGCGGCGCGAGAAAAGTCCCCAATCATCAAGACCGGCCAGCTTGCGCAAGTGGTCGCGGATGCGGTGCGCAAACGCGAGCCAGGCCAGCATCCGGCGACGCGGACTTTTCAGGCTATACGGATTTATCTCAATCGCGAGCTTGAGGAACTAGCAGCCGTGCTGCCGGTTTGCGTACAAAGACTCAAACCCGGCGGCAGGCTGGCGGTGATCAGTTTTCACTCGCTGGAAGACCGCATCGTCAAGCGCTTTATTCGTGAGGAAGAAAATGGCCCGGAAATTCCGCGCCATTTGCCGATTCGAGCGGCAGACATGGTAAGTGGCCGCGTGCGCCGGGTGGGCAAAGCCACCCATGCCAGTGATGCCGAGATGGAAAACAATCCGCGTGCGCGCAGCGCGGTGTTGCGCGTTGCTGAACGCGTAGCAGATAGCAAACAGAAAAACAGCGCGGAGCGCTTGCCATTATTGGCGGGTGATCGCGCATGAAGCGGTTGGATTTAATGCTGGCTGTGGTGCTGATGTTTTGCGCCCTGGCCACCGTACAGGCGCAGCACCGTGCGCGCAGCTTGTTTATGGAAACGGAATCCCTGGTTCGGGAAGCGAGAGAGCTGGAAGTGGAGTGGGGAAAGTTGCAGCTTGAGCAGAGCACGCTGGTTGAATCCAGGCGTGTTGAGGAGTTGGCAAAAAACCAGCTAGGACTGGTCGTGCCCGCGATTGATAAAATCTGGTTGCTGGAGGCCGGGCAAAAATGAACATGCCTAACCGTAACCGTCGTTCCGGCCATCACCTTTTGCAGGCGCACATTGTTCCCTGGCGCATTTACCTGGTGACTGGCCTGCTTGCCGTCTGGTTTGGTGCGCTGGGCATGCGTGCGATTTATTTGCAGGGTTTGAACAACGATTTCCTGCAGGGCAAGGGCGATGCGGTCGCCTCGCGCATGTTGGAGATTCCGGCGCATCGCGGCATGGTGCTGGATCGTTCCGGTCAACCGCTGGCGATCAGTACGCCGGTTGAGGCATTGTGGGCGCGCCCAAGTGTTACGCAGACATTGAACTGGCAGCAGACCCGCAAGCTGGCCAATGTGCTGGGAATGCCGGAAGGCGTGCTGGCGAAAAAACTCAAATCCCCACACAAGGGTGAAATTGCGATCAACCGCTTTCTCAGCCCGGAACAGGCGCTCAAGGTGGCGGCGCTGGGTCTGCCCGGGCTTAAGTTGCAGCGCGAGTTCCGGCGCTTTTATCCGCAGAAGGAAATTGCGGTGCATGTGGTTGGCTTTACCAATGTGGACGATGTCGGACAGGAAGGTGTGGAGCTGGCCTATCAGGACTGGCTGACAGGCAAGGCCGGTAGCCGCCATGTGCTGAAAGACCGTCGCGGGCATGTCATTCAGGATTTAAGCCCGGTGCGCAACGCACAATTGGGCGGCAATCTGGGTTTGTCTCTGGATATCAAGCTGCAATACCTGGCGCACCGGGAGCTGGCGGCGGCAGTGGAAAAAAACCAGGCCAAAGGCGGCGGCATTGTGGTGCTGGATGCCAGAACCGGCGAAATTCTGGCGCTGTCCAACTTGCCGGTGGTTGATCCGAATAATCGCAAAAATTACCAACCCGGCTTGATGCGCAACCGCGCCGTGATTGACACCTTCGAGCCGGGTTCCACCATCAAGCCGTTTACCGTAGCAGCGGCGCTGGAACACGGCCTGGTTAAACCCGACACCATGCTGACTTTGCCCAAAGACTACATGGTGGGTGCCAAGCACATTACCGACGTGCATTACCACCCGCAGTTAACCGTAACGGAGATGTTGCAAAAATCCAGCAACATCGGCGTGGTCAAAATGGCTATGCGGCTCAAGCCACAGGAGTTTTGGTCGGTGTTGAACCGAGCCGGATTTGGCGAAAAACCCGGTTCCGGTTTCCCCGGCGAAACCGCTGGCCGCCTGCGCGATCCTGCAACCTGGAAGCCGGTGGAGCAGGCCACCCATGCTTACGGCCATGGCCTGTCGGTCAGCCTGTTGCAACTGGCGCGCAGTTATATGGCGTTTGCCAATGACGGCGTGGTCATGCCGCTGACTTTTCTCAAGCGCGAGCCGCAGGAACTGGTTGGAGAAAGAGTGTTGTCCGCACGGGTAGCGGTGATGGTGCGGCAGATGATGGAAACCGTCACGCAGGAAGGCGGCACCGGCATGTTGGCGAGCGTTCCTGGCTATCGGGTGGCGGGCAAAACCGGCACCGCACACAAGCTGGTTGATGGGCGTTATGCGCCGGATCATTACATTTCGTCTTTTGTCGGCTTGGCACCGGCATCCGATCCGCGTCTGATTATTGCCGTGATGATAGACGAGCCGAGCGGCGACGCGCACTACGGTGGCGTGGTGGCAGGCCCGGTGTTTGCGCAGGTAATGGCGGCTTCGCTGCGACAACTTGGGGTGTCGCCGGATGCGCCGGTTGCGCGGCTTAGCGGGGCGACGCAACCAGTTCAGGCCGCCCAACCCACCAAGTTGACTAGCCGGGGAGGTGCTGTTTGATGCATTGCGCACGCCTGCCCGAAGCCGCCGCGATCCTGAACAAACTGGCTGCGCCTGTTACTGCGCTGACGGCGGATAGCCGCAGTGCCAAGTCCGGCATGGCGTTTGCCGCCTACCCGGGCAGTGCGCACGATGGCCGCGACTTCATCCCGCAGGCGATGGCCAATGGCGCGTCGGCGATCCTGTGGGAGCGCGATCATTTCCACTGGGATGCGGCCTGGAACGTGGCCAATATCGGGGTGGACGGGCTAAGAAAGCGCATCGGCGAAATCGCCGCCTGTGTGGTTGGCGATCCTTCCGCGTTGCTCAATATGATCGGTGTGACCGGCACCAACGGCAAAACTTCGGTGTCGCACTGGATTGCGCAGGCGCTGAATCTGACTGGCACACCCTGCGCAGTGGTCGGCACCTTGGGGCAGGGTATTTTGCGTGGCGGCTTCGTCGAACACTTAACCCCCACCGCCAACACCACGCCCGATGCCATCCAGCTACAAGCCGCACTGGCCGGGTATCTGCAAGATGGCGCAAAGGTCTGCGCCATGGAAGTGTCATCGCATGGTCTGCATCAGGGGCGGGTCAATGGTTGCAACTTCAACATCGCGGTGTTGACTAATCTCTCGCGTGACCACCTCGATTATCACGGCAGCATGGAAGCCTATGCCGAGGCCAAGTCGGCGTTATTTAACTGGCCGGATTTGCAATATGCCGTGCTCAATCTGGATGACGATTTTGGCCGTGCGCTTTCCGTAAAAACTACCGCCAGTAAAATCATCGGCTACGGTCTGGAGCGTGGCGATGTGCGCACCGAATCCATCAGCACGAACCGTGACGGGACGCGGATGACACTGGCCACAGCCTGGGGACGTGGCGAAATCCACTCACCGCTGTTGGGAAGGTTTAACGCCTACAACCTGCTGGCGGCGCTGTCCGCATTGCTGGCTTCGGGTGTAGGGATCGAGCCAGCCTGCAAGGCATTGGGGCAGGTTGCTCCGCCCGCCGGACGCATGCAAAAACTCGGCGGCGGCAATCTGCCGCTGGTGGTGGTGGACTATGCCCACACCCCGGATGCGCTGGAAAAAGTGCTGGCCACACTTAAACCCATTGCCGGTGAAGGCCGCGTGATTTGCGTGTTTGGCTGCGGCGGCAACCGCGACAAGGGCAAGCGCCCGCTGATGGGCAAAGCGGCAGCGGATGGGGCGGATCGCGTTTATGTCACCAGCGACAACCCGCGCAACGAAGAGCCGCTCGCCATCATCGACGACATTTTGCACGGGCTGAATTCGGGCGGCGTGGACAAGGCCAAAACCCGCGCGGAAGCCGACCGTGCCCGCGCCATTTTTGAAGCCATCGGCGAAGCCGCAGCCAACGATGTGGTGCTGATCGCAGGCAAGGGACACGAGGACTATCAGGAAGTGCATGGAGAAAAATTGCATTTCTCGGATGTGGAAATCGCGCAAAAAGCCTTGGGAGCATGGTCATGAGGCCGAGGTCATGAGTGAGCGCATGATGCGACTCTCCGAAGCCGCCGCTGCCGTGCAGGGAAAACTCGCGGGCGCAGATTGCGCATTTGATGCCGTCTCCACCGACACCCGCGCAATCAAAACCGGCGACTTGTTTATTGCCTTGAAAGGCGAGCGCTTTGACGGCGCAACGTTTGCAGAAAAAGCACTGCTGGCCGGTGCGGCAGGCGTGATGGTCAACGCAGAGGCCACTCAGGTCAGCCCGTCCATTCAGGTTGCCGATACGCGCATTGCGCTGGGCCTGCTGGCGGCGTACTGGCGCAAGGGTTTTACCATGCCGGTCATCGCCATTACCGGCAGCAATGGCAAGACCACGGTCAAGGAAATGGTCGCGGCCATTTTGCGTGCGGCTGCTGCGATCAACACCCCCTCTCCCCTGCCCCTCTCCCACGAGGGGAGCGGGGCAAATGAGGTTCTGGCCACCGAAGGCAATCTCAACAACGACATCGGTTGCCCGTTGATGCTGCTGAAACTGCGTTCGCAACATCGCTACGCGGTGCTGGAAATGGGCATGAACCATCGCGGTGAAATCCGTTATCTCACCAAACTTGCCCAGCCCGATATTGCGCTGGTCAACAACGCCATGTCCGCGCACATCGGCCTGTTGGGATCGGTGCAGGCGATTGCCGAAGCCAAGGGCGAAATTTTTGAAGGGCTGCGTGCCACCGGCACGGCCATCATCAATGCCGACGACGACTATGCCGATTACTGGCGCGGGTTGAATGCCGGTCGTCGGGTGCTGAGTTTTGGTTTTGCGCCTGCGGCGGATGTGCGCGGCGTGTATCAGCCGCAAGAATTCGGCGGTGTGTTGCAAACCCATACCCCGCAAGGCAGCGCCACCATCAATTTGCAGGTGGCGGGCGAACACAACGCCCGCAACGCGCTGGCGGCGCTGGCTTGCGCATTGACGGCGGGCGTGGCGTTGCCAACAGCGGCGGACGCGCTATCCGCGTTCACCGGCATCAAGGGCCGTTTGCAGCGCAAGCCGGCACTGCACGGTGGCATGTTCATCGACGACACCTACAACGCCAATCCCGATTCGGCGCGTGCTGCTTTAAGCGTGCTGGCAAAACAGCCAGGACACAAGATTCTGGTGCTGGGCGACATGGGCGAACTGGGCATTGACGCACCCGCCATGCACGCGCAAATCGGTCTGGCGGCGCGTCAGGCCGGGGTGGAAAAACTCTACGGCTTGGGCGAATTAACCCGCGAAGCGGTGCAGGCGTTTGGCGCGGGCGCAATGCATTTCGAGCGCATCGAAGAATTGCTGGCCGAAGTGGAAAACGCACTCGCGCCGGATGTCACCGTGCTGGTTAAAGGCTCGCGCGCCATGCAAATGGAGCGCGTGGTGAATTCACTAGGGGAGGAACACTAATGCTGCTCTGGTTATTTCAAACCCTGGGTCAGGACATCCGCGCCTTTAATGTCTTCAATTACCTGACCCTGCGGGCGGTGATGGCGGTGCTGACCGCGCTGCTGATTTCCTTCGCGGTTGGGCCGTGGATGATCGACAAACTCAAGATCATGAAATTTGGTCAGGCGGTGCGCGATGACGGCCCGCAAACGCATTTGATCAAAGCCGGCACGCCGACCATGGGCGGTGCGTTGATTCTGGTGTCGGTGGTGATCTCCACGCTGCTGTGGATGGATTTGTCGAATAAACATGTCTGGATTGCGCTGATTACCACGCTGGGGTTCGGCATCATCGGCTGGGTCGATGATTACAAGAAAGTCGTGCATAGAAACCCCAAAGGTCTGGCCGCACGCTGGAAATATTTCTGGCAATCGGTTTTTGGCTTGGGCGCGGCGCTGTATCTCGCCAGCTCGGCCAGCCTGCCCGCGCAAACCGAACTGATCGTGCCGTTTTTCAAGGATGTGGCGATCCCGCTCGGCATCGTCGGGTTTGTGGTGCTGACTTACTTTGTGATTGTCGGTTCCAGCAATGCGGTCAATCTCACCGATGGCCTCGATGGCCTCGCCATCTTGCCGACCGTGATGGTGGTATCGGCGCTGGGCATTTTTGCCTATGTGGCCGGCCATGCCGTGTTTGCCAAATATCTGGGCGTACCGCACATCCCCGGCGCGGGCGAACTGGCGATATTTTGCGCCGCCATCGCCGGGGCAGGATTGGCCTTTCTGTGGTTTAACGCCTATCCGGCGGAAGTGTTTATGGGCGATGTCGGCGCACTGGCGCTGGGCGCGGCGCTCGGCGTGGTCGCCGTCATCGTGCGCCAGGAAATTGTGCTGTTTATTATGGCGGGCGTGTTCGTGGTGGAAACGCTGTCGGTCATCATCCAGGTCGCCTCATTCAAGCTCATCGGCAAGCGCGTATTCCGCATGGCACCGCTGCACCATCACTACGAACTCAAGGGCTGGAAAGAGACGCAAGTGGTCGTCCGCTTCTGGATCATCACCATGATGCTGGTGTTAATTGGTTTATCCACGCTGAAGCTGAGATGACGCACACCAATCCGAATCTCTCCGGACGCAAAACCCTGGTGCTGGGCCTGGGCGATACCGGCTTGTCCTGTGCCAAGTGGCTGGCTGCGCACGGCGCAATCGTGTCGGTGGCCGACAGCCGCGCCACTCCCCCGCACGTGCAAGCCTTGCGCGATACCTTGCCGGATGTGCATCTGCATTGTGGTGCGTTCGACGATGCCCTGTTGCAATCTGCCGACATGCTGGTGGTCAGCCCCGGCGTGCCGCTGGCTGACCCTGCCGTCAGTCGTGCGCTGAACAAAGGGATCGAAGCGGTGGGCGATGTCGAACTGTTCGCCCGCGCCATGCAAAATCGTTCGGCAAAAATTCTGGCCATCACCGGCAGCAACGGCAAAAGCACCGTCACCGCACTGTGCGGCAGCATGGCCGAGGCCGCAGGCAAACGCACCTGCATGGCGGGCAACATCGGCCTGCCGGTGCTGGATGCGTTGCTGGACATCGAAGCCGGGCGCATGGCCGAACCGGAAGTGTGGGCGCTGGAGCTATCCAGTTTTCAACTTGAAACTACGCGCAGCCTGAATGCCGATGCCGCCACCGTACTCAACATCAGCGAAGACCATCTCGATCGTTACACCGGCATGGCGGCTTACGCAGCCGCCAAAGCGCGGATTTTTAGCGGCTCGGGTGTGCAGGTGCTAAACCGCGACGATGCGAGGGTGATGGGCATGGCTTTGCCGGGGCGGTCGCATGTCAGCTTTGGGCTGGGTGTACCGGAAGTCGAAACCGATTTTGGTTTGCGCGATAGCAGTCTGTGTCGCGGTTCTCACGCCCTGCTACCGATAAGCAAATTTCCGCTGGCCGGTTTGCACAACGCCGCCAACGCCCTGGCGGCGCTGGCGCTGACGACCTGCGCCGGGCTTGATCTGGAAAAACTGCTGCGCGGCTTGTCCGGTTTCAAAGGCTTGCCGCATCGCGTCGAGTTTGTCGATGAAATTGGCGGCGTGCGCTTTTACGATGACTCCAAAGGCACCAACGTCGGCGCGACCGAAGCCGCGCTGGTCGGCATGGATCGCAAGGTCGTGGTGATTCTGGGCGGCGACGGTAAAGGTCAGGATTTTTCGCCGCTCAAACAGGCCGTGGCCGCGAATGCGCGTGCGGTGGTGCTGATCGGGCGCGATGCGCCGCTGAT
>JAYUCZ010000107.1:0-4399 GCA_043740065.1 Thiobacillaceae bacterium
GCCATCCTCGGGCTATTTATCGCGGTGGGAACAACTTTTGCCAAAGCGCAGGGGCAGGAAGCGGGCATGTATTTCCTGATGCTCGCCATCTGGTACGGCGTGCTGTTCATTCCCAAAAAAGATGTGGTCATCGTGGATACGGCGGGCGGGACAGGCACTTACACGGTCGCCAATGTGCCGCTTGGGTTGGCGTTTTTCGCCAGCGCCGAGAGCAAGATCGGTTTCTGGCTCACGGAGGCGATGGAAACTGTGTTTGCACTGCCGAGCGAGATTTCCTTCCAGAAAGGTGGCGTACTGTTCGGGTCGAGAGTTATCCAACAGCGCATGGCCATGCAGTTCTTCGAGCCGACGCTCTATACGGACATGACCTTCTTCACGAAAGATTGCGTTTATCCGGAGTTGATGGAGAAGCCCTACCTCTACGACAATATTATGAAAACCAACGACATTTGGGCAGCGTTGGCTGGCGAAATGAACCCCGGTCGGCTCGTCAAGATACGGGATATGAGCCTTGGGCAAGACTCAACCGCAAGCTGTGACGACGCATATAACTTGCTGAATACGCGTATCAACGCGCACGTCACCAACGATATGATCCCAAGACTTGGGCGCATGCTGAACCCTTACGCGCCATCAGACGCAAACGCAGGGGTGCTGGTGGCCTCGCAATTGCCCGTCTCAGACCAGTACATTCTGGGGATCAGCCAGACCGCACAACAGGGTATCAGGCAAGCCGCGATGATCAACCAACTGGTGGACTCGACCTGGACAGTCCCGCAGTTTAACGGCGATGCCGCCGGCGCGCAGATTGCGCTTTCCAGCGCAATGGCGAACGCCAGCGCCAATGCTTCCTACAAAACCATGGCCAAGGTGGCCGAGGGTTCGCTCCCCTTGATTCGGAGCGCAATCCATGTGGTTATCCTGGGACTGTTCCCGATTGTGATGCTGATGGTCATCGTCGCCGGTGCGAAAGGTGGACTTGTGCTCAAGGCTTATGTGATCACCTTGCTATGGGTCAATTTGTGGGCACCCATTTACGCCCTGCTCAACTTTTTCACCAGCTATGCCGGTGCCAAAGCCGCGAAGGCGGCAGTGCAAGGCACGCAAGGCTTGTCCTTTTCCAGCCACCAGCCGCTTATCAGCACGCTGATTTCCGATCAGGCCATCACGGGCTTGCTGACGCTCTCCGTGCCGGTGATCGCCTACGCGCTGGTCAAGGCTGGTGACGCGGTGATGGCCAATGTCACATCGGGATTAACCGCACCGGCCAATTCGGCGGCGCAGTCGGCGGGTAGCCAGGTTGGGTTGGGTAATAGCAATGTGGGCAACAGCCAGTGGGGCAATGTGACGATGCATAACCGTTCTTCGTGGAACGCGCAGCATGGGAATACTCAGGAGCAAAATTATTCTGGGTTTAATAGCCAACAGAGGAATGTTTCGGCAGATCAAGTCAATACCGCACCTACCTCATTAACAGGAGGCGCAAGAAATACGGTGCGTGGCGATTTTGGCTCTACGACAACAAACAGCCAAGGCACGATGGTTGGTGCCAGCACAGATAAGTTTGACATTGGTGCAAGCACAGGCGGAGCGACACAGAGCCAACTCAGTAATGCCGCCGCGAGTGGCAGTACCGCGCAGCTAACGCAGTCCAAGTCTGCCATTAAGGATATAGGTCTGTCTTCAGCTTTTGGTCAGGACAAGACGGCTGAGCACGCCCGCTCTTTTATGAAGAGCCTTGGGGAGTCGGTTTCAACTTCCAAAGGCTATGGGCAGAATTGGGAGGCGGGGGGAGCGCAGTCGGCGGGTACTGGGAAGACGACCAAAATGGATGCTTCAAATTCTGAAGGAGCGACGCAGAATAGTTCGGCAGGTATCAAATTAAGCGCCGGAGAGCGAAATAGCCAATCAGACCCTAATCAGGCTCAGCCAGCGCAGGGCACAGCTTCTGCCGGACAATCCGGAACGCAGCCCAAAAAATCGCGGAGCATTGATGCAGGAGGTCAACTGAGTAGTACTGCACAGTTCAAAACTGCTATGGAAGTCGTCCATGCGGCCTCCGACACCACGAATGCAACCAGCGATCAACGCAGGTCTCATGCGGCTCGTGTCGGGATCGAGGCGGCGAATCGTATGGAGGCAGGTAGTAAGGATGAAGGGTCACAAAAGGCTGCGCAAGCCTACCGTAGCCGCTTTGAGGATGTACTGCGCGCTTCCGAGCAAACCAGCACACAATTGGCTACAGGGGAAAACGCTTCCACAACTAACCAGTTCGGATCAAGTAATACGCTGTCCGGCTCTTTCAGTTCCGGCAAGCCCGCATGGGATGCTTTGCTCGCGTCCACCGGCGGCAATGTGGACAAGGCATTGGAGATCGCAAACCAAAGACCGGAAGAAATGGCCAAGCCCGTTCTTAATGCGGCAAATAGTTTTGAGAACTCGCAGGCCGGGGCAAACTTGCTTACAAGCGGTGGGCTTGAAATGCCAAAGAGCCAAACCGAGATCGCGGCTGGTGGTCATGCCGCGCTTAGCCAAGCCGCCACTGAGAATCGGGCGGACACCATGTCACACAAAGGAGAATCGGATGCGGCCGTTGCCGCTAAACAGCATGCGGCTCCGACCAGCACACCCGACCAAAGCAAGGCGATGGCCGCGTACAAAGAACAGGCTGGGCAAAACTTTGCGGCTTACGATACAGGCAGAAAATCCGCCAATTTTGAGGGCGCAGTCAATAACTTTGCTGCGACCGATTACAAAAATGACGAAGTGGGTACTGGGCAATGGCTCAAAAACACCTGGCTGGGTGGTGCGGGCTATGAAGATCCGAAACAGATTAGCGCCATGGTAAGAGAAGCCGCAAACCACGACCCTGTACTCAAGGGGCATCTTGAGTACAAGGGAAATAATCTTAATCAGAGAGATGTAGAGTTTGTGAGCGACCGCGTGGAGCAATATGCAGCAAGCAAACCGGAATCATTCGGCGAATGGGCAAACAGGAAGCTGGATTAGTCGTCAAGATCAGTCATCTATGAGGAAACCGTTAACGTAAAACCCATAGCCGTAAGGACCGATCGTATAGCCATTCGGTTCATTCCAGTCATCATCCATAAAATCATCGCCGCTGGCTGTGCTCTGGTGTCCGCCAGCAGGTATTCCATGCACGTTGAACGCAAACGGCCCATGCGTCAAAAGCCAGAAGCCGACGTTTTCCAGCAGGCGACCCAGTGCGCTGAATGGTTTGCCAAATGCACTCTTGTGTCCGCCTGTGTGTGTTCCGGGTACATTGAACGCAAACGGCCCATGCGTTAAGAGCCAGAAGCCGACATTCTCCAGCAGGCGACCCAGTGCGCGGAATGGTTTGCCAAGTTTGATTTTTCTTTTCATATTTTTTCTTCCTTGTTTAGGTATGTCCTATCTACTCCGTGCGGCTTCCCAGGCCGCCCTAAGCCGGGGCATCAGCGCCGGGTGCAGAATACCCAGTTTCGGTATCAGACCGAACGGCGCGGCTGGCGGTACTTTGAACCATTCTTCGTTAAACGGCAACTCAACCCGGCTCTTGAAGTTGAACTTGGTCGGGTAACTTAATCCGGCCAAACTGTAGGCATCCCGATCCGTTCTGGCAATCAGAAACTCGCCCGACCGCAGGGCATCTGTTTTCTGGCTTGTTCCGTAAATCACCTCCACAACATAATGCGGGGCATCGTCGTCAAACACGGTTATGACCAACGCCGGTCGCGGCTTGGAACCGGGATACATGCCCTTGTTCTCCGGAAAATGGCACCACACTATGTCCCCTGCCTGCGGCTCGGGCCACCATGTCAGCTTCACCCCTTAAAACAGGCTGGATTTGACACTGTGCGATTTCCCTTGGGGAACCGCCTTCCGAATCGCAGCCAACTGTTTCTCAGTCAGACCGCCCTCGTCTGCCTCATAGGCAGGAATGACTTCCTTGGCCAGTTTTGCCAGGGCCATGTGTATGACCTGAGTTTCCGTGTAACCAAGGGTGTCCGATAGTTTCATCAGGGTTTCCCGGCTGACGCCACTGACCGTATCCTTGGCGCGGAAACGGAAGAGCAGTTGATCGGGTTTTGCGGATGCGGCGGACATGGTCTCAATCCCTCGTAAAGATATATTTAATATATCACCACGCAAGGCATGTCAAGCCAATCACTTTTTCCTATGTGCGCGAGGATGAGCCGTGTCGTACACCGGGGCCAGGTGTTGCCAGTCGAGGTGGGTGTAAATCTGGGTTGTGCTGATGCTGGCATGGCCAAGCATCTCCTGAACCGCTCGAAGGTCGCCTGAAGATTGAAGCATGTGGCTGGCAAAGGCATGTCGAAGCATGTGCGGGTGGACCGACTGCCCGAGTCCTGACCGTGCGGCCCAGCGATCAAGCCGC
>JAYUCZ010000108.1:0-4391 GCA_043740065.1 Thiobacillaceae bacterium
CGAGCGCGGTACCGGCCCGGCGTTTTTCGTCACCATGATTATTGCCGAACTGGTGCTGGGCGTACTGGCCTCGATCATCGTCATGTGGTTTTCGCGCAAACGCGAATTCCGTGCCGACAGGGGCGGCGCAAGCTTGGCCGGCAAGCAGAGCATGATCGGTGCGCTGGAACGTCTGGCCAGCCTGCATCCCGCGCCGCTGCCGGAAAAAATGGCGGCGTTCGGTATCGCGGGGGGCGGCGCGAGTGGCATCAAGCGTTTGTTCATGACCCACCCGCCGCTGGAAGAACGTATCGCGGCGCTGCGTGCGGTGCAGTAAAACCTTTTTCATCGGCACCAAGATGCCCATCATGCCCCGGTGTCACGTTCCGGCAGAAGCATCGCTCACCGTCGTCTTCGTGCTGATCGGGTCGAGCGTGATTGCCGGTTTGGTCGCTACGCGGAGTGGTGGTGGGAAGGCCTAACAGCATGTTCCCGCCGCTCGCCACGACTGATCTCATTGCCCTGCTCGCCGCCATTCCCTTGGCGGCGCTGGGTGGCGAGGCATTTCTCAAAGGCGTGCTGGGCATGGCTACCTGGCTGCGGCTGCCCAAACTGCTGGTGGCGACCACGCTGGCGGCGTTTGCCACCTCCAGCCCGGAGCTGACCGTCTCCACCATGGCGGCGCTGGCAGGCAAACCGGAGATCGGCCTCGGCGATGCGCTCGGCAGCAACGTGGTAAACATCGGTTTGATTCTGGGGCTGGCGCTGTTGTTCGGGGCGCTGGCGGCGAACCTCGCTGAAATCCGCCGCGATTTTATCCTGGCACTGGGTGTGCCGGTTCTGACTTTGCTGCTGGCATTAGACGGCGTGTTGTCGGGCACGGACGGCGCGCTGTTGCTGGGCGTATTTGCGCTGTGGTTGGCGCTGACGGTGCGCCAGGCGCTGGCGCATCGCCGTGAAGTTCCTCCGCAGGCGCGTGCTGCGGTTAATCTTGCTGCGCTTAATCCTGTGCATACCGGACTATTCTTGATTGCGGGTCTCGCCAGTTTGATTCTGGCCGGGCGGCTGTTTGTCACGGGCGCAACCGGCATCGCCGCAACGCTCGGGGTGAATGCCTATGTCATCGGCGCAACCGTGGTGGCGATTGGAACTTCGCTGCCGGAATTGGTGACTACATTGCTCGCCCGCTTGCGCGGTCACGACGACGTGGGATTAGGCACGCTGCTGGGCAGCAATTTATTTAACGGGCTGGCGATTGTGGGCGTGACGGCCAGCATTCATCCTATCCACGCGCCCGTGAGCGAGGTCGCGGTGGCGCTGGGTTTTGGCGTGTTGACTGTGCTGCTGATTTGGCCAAAGGCGGGATTTATTTCGCGCCGACGTGGATTTGTCCTGTTGGCAGCTTATGCGGCTTACGTTGTAGCGACCCTGGCAAGATGAGGTCGACGTGGCACCAACTGATGCATTGAGTATTTTTGAAGCGGCAAGGTAGCACCCACCAAGGAGAGTGAGCATGACCCATCAGGACAGTTTGCAGGCAACGATCAAGGATATGGTTCAGGCAGGGCGCGGCATCCTTGCCGCCGATGAAAGCGCGCCGACCATCGCCAAGCGCTTTCAGGCAATCGGCATCGAATCCACCGAAGCCAACCGCCGCGCCTATCGCGCCCTGTTGTTGACCACGCCGGGGCTGGGCGAGACCATCAGCGGGGTGATTCTGTTCGAGGAAACCCTGACCCAGAAAACGGATGCAGGCACACTAATTCCGGCCATCGCCTGGGAACAGAAAATCGTGCCAGGCATCAAGGTGGACAAAGGCAAAATTCCACTGGCCTTGTGTCCGGGGGATGACATCACCGAAGGCCTGGATGGCTTGGCGAAGCGGTTGCAAACCTACCGGGAGCAGGGCGCACGCTTTGCCAAATGGCGCGAAGTTTATGCCATTGCCCAAACCACCCCCAGCGTCTCCGGCATCGCCGCCAACGCGGAAATGCTGGCGCGCTACGCCGCCATCTGCCAGAACGAAGGCATCGTGCCCATCGTCGAGCCGGAAATTCTGATGGACGGCGATCACACCATCGAGCGCTGCGCCGAAGTCACCGAAGCGGTGTTGCATGCGGTGTTTCACGCCCTGCACCGCCATCACGTGATACTCGAACACATGCTGCTAAAGCCCAATATGGTATTGCCCGGCACGACGCAGCCCAAAGCCAGTCCCCAAGCCGTCGCCGAAGCCACGCTCAAGGTGCTGCGCCGCACCGTGCCGGCCGCCGTGCCCAGCATCAATTTTCTCTCTGGCGGGCAAGGCCCGGAAGAAGCGACCGCCAATCTGAATGCCTTGAATCAGCACGCGTTGAATCAAGGCGGCGGGTCGTCACCGTGGCAGCTTGGCATTTCGTATGGCCGCGCCTTGCAGCAGCCTGCGCTGCACGCCTGGGGCGGCAAGCCCGAAAATATCCCGGCGGCGCAGCAAGCTCTGAAGAAACGCGCCCGCCTGAACAGCCTGGCGATGCGCGGCGCTTATACGCCGAAGATGGAAGATGCCTGACCGTTACAGCCATGATATGCACATGGCACGGTAAAAAAGCTCACATGGAACCCATCGCGTCCTTGAGTGAGGTCGCGGTCGCGCTGGGTTTTTGTTAATCGAGCCTAATCTGGCATGAACTTGCCGGTGAAGATTTGCTCAACGCTGTGGGACTTGGAAAGGGGAGATCATCATGCAGCTTGTACTTGCAGGAACTCAGCCACACGATGCGCTGTACTTGCGCCCCGCGCTGGAGGCAGGCGGGCACACGGTGCATTGCCTGACAACCCTGCCCGCGTTGGCCAGCCCGACGCTCCCGGATAACTGCAACGGCCTGCTGAGTTTTGTTTGCGACACGCTGGATGCAGACGCACTCGCCGGATGGGCGCAACGCGGCATCCGCCTGATCGTGCAGCGTGCGGTGGGCGTGGACAACATCGACCTCGACGCAGCGCGCAGCTTGGGAATCCGCGTTGCGCATGTGCCAGCCTACAGCCCCGAATCGGTTGCCGAACAGGCGGCGGTCTTGTTGCTGGCACTGGCGCGGCATCTGCCGCAGGCGCGGACGCACATGCAACACGGCAATTTCGCGCTCGACGGTTTGCTCGGTTTTACCCTGCACAAAAAAACCATCGGCATTGTCGGCATGGGGCGCATCGGGCTGGCGTTTGCCCGCATCCTGTGCGGCTTTGGCTGCCGCGTAATTGCACACTCGCGCAGCGCGTTTCAGTCTGCTGATGTAGAAGCCGTGTCGCTGGAAACCCTGTGGCGCGAAGCCGATGTGATCTCCCTGCATTGCCCGCTGACCCCGGCAACGCGGCATCTGGTGAATGCGGATAGCCTGCGCACGGCCAAGCCCGGACTCGTGCTGATTAATACCGCGCGGGGCGGCGTGGTCGATACCGCTGCGGTGCTGGACGCGCTGGACGCGGGGCGGCTCGCCGCTTATGGCGCGGATGTCTACGAAAACGAAGCCTGCGTGTTTTTCCGCGACTGCTCGGTGTGTGGCTACGATGATCCGCTGCTGAAACGGCTTATCGCACACCCGCGTGCGCTGGTCACACCGCATCAGGCATTTTTTACCCACGAAGCCCTGCGCGAAATCGCCACCAGCGTGGCGGCCAGTGTGGCCGCGTATGAACGCGGCGAGACCACGGCGGATTTTCTGGTTTAGGGTGCATAGCCAAAAACTCAAATGACGGAATTCACATGAAACTTACTTTCCTCGGCGCAGCACGCGAAGTCACCGGCTCCAGTTATCTGCTGGAGACCGACGGCGTGCGTTTTCTGGTGGACTGCGGCATGTTTCAGGGCGGGCGCGAAACGCGGGACAAGAACCGCCTGGCGTTCAGTTTTGATCCGGAATCCATCGACTTTGTAATACTGACCCATGCACATATCGACCATTCCGGACTGCTTCCCCGCTTGGTGGCTTTAGGGTTTCGCGGTGCGATTTACGCCACGCGCGCGACCTGTGATCTGCTGGCGGTGATGTTGCCGGACTCGGCACATATTCAGGAAAACGAGGCGGAGCGAGAAAATTACCGGCGTTTCAAATCCGGCAAGTCGATGCGTAATGAAGCCGCGCCACTGTACACCGTGGAGCAGGCGCGCACTTGCTTAAAACGCCTCAAACCGGTGGACTACGATCTGGAGATTGCACCGCACCCTGCCGTGCGCTGCACGTTCCGCGATGCCGGGCATATCCTGGGGTCGGCGATTGCAGAAGTGTGGGTGGGCGCAGGGGCGGCGCAACGCAAAATTGTGTTTTCCGGCGACCTTGGGCAGCCGTCGCGGCCATTGCTGCGCGACCCCACGCCGATAGCCGATGCGGATTATCTGGTGGTCGAATCCACCTACGGCAACCGGCTGCACAAAAGCCCGG
>JAYUCZ010000109.1:0-10320 GCA_043740065.1 Thiobacillaceae bacterium
GACTGGATAGCCCACATCCTGCACCATCTTGGCCTGACCGAACACGCGGACAAAAACATGCGCGCCCTGTCCGGCGGCATGAAACGCCGCGTGCTGGTGGCGCAGGCGCTGGTACACAAACCGCCGGTGATTGTGCTGGACGAACCGACCGCAGGCGTGGACGTGGATTTGCGCCAGACATTGTGGAAATTCATTCAGGAATTGAACCGCGAAGGCCATACCATCGTGCTGACCACGCATTACCTTGAAGAAGCCCAAATGCTCTGCGAGCGCATTGCCATGCTGAAACAGGGGCGGGTGGTGGCGCTGGATACCACCAAGAACCTGCTGTCACGCTGTCAGGTACAACAAGCCAAACTATGGCTGTCCGCAACACCGCCGCAGGATGTTTTGAACGCGAACCAGCTGGCAAGCCAGCCTGAGGGAAGCTGGATGTTCGCGTTTCAGGATTACGCAGAACTCGAATCCCTGCTTGCCAGCCTGAGACTCGCAGGCGTAGGCATCACGGAAATGCAGCTTGTTGAAGCGGGTTTGGAAGACGTGTTTACCAAAATCATCCGGGAGGCATGATGATGCCCTACGTAGAGCGTAGCGGCTTCCCGACCTTGCTATATAAAGAACTGCTGCGCTTCTGGAAAGTTGCCTTCCAGACCGTGCTGGCACCGGTGGTCACAGCCTTGCTGTACCTGCTGATTTTTTCGCATGTGCTGGAAAAACATGTACAGGTTTATCCGGGCATCAGTTACACCGCGTTTTTGATACCCGGCCTCATCATGATGTCGATGCTGCAAAACGCCTTTGCCAACAGCTCGTCCAGCATCATTCAATCCAAGATTACCGGCAATATTATTTTCGTTCTGCTGGCACCAGTGTCATATCTGGAGCTTTTCTCAGCCTATATGCTGGCCTCCGTCATGCGCGGCATGGTGGTTGGGCTTGGTGTCTGGCTGGCGACCATCTGGTTTGCCGATCTGACCATTCTGCATCCGTTGTGGCTGCTGGTGCTGACCATGCTGGCCACCGGCATCATGGGCGCTTTAGGCATTATTGCCGGCATGTGGGCAGAAAAATTTGACCAGCTTGCGGCTTTCCAGAATTTTCTCATCATGCCGCTAACTTTCCTGTCTGGCGTGTTCTATTCCATCCACACCTTGCCGCCGTTCTGGCAAGAGATTTCGCACTGGAACCCGATTTTTTACATGATCGACGGTTTCCGCTGGGGTTTTTTTGGCGTGTCCGACGTGCCGCCGCTGACCAGTTTTGTGGTCGTGGCGGGGTGCTTTGTGGCAATATCCGGGCTGACATTATTGCTGCTAAAACGCGGCTATAAACTGAGACATTGAATATGATGGTCAACCCCCAGGATATCGAACGCTGGATTGCAGCGGTACTGCCTTGCGACAAGCTGGAAGTGAAAGGCGACGGCCAGCACTTTGAAGCGGTGATTGTCAGCGGTGAGTTTCGCGGCAAAAATATGGTGCAGCAGCACCAACTGGTTTACCAAGCTTTGGGCGAGCGCATGCGCGAAGAAATCCACGCCCTGTCGATGAAAACCTTTACCCCCGAAGACTGGGCCAGCAGGCAGTAATGGACAAGCTACTGATCCACGGCGGCATCGAGCTAAACGGAGAGGTGCGTATCTCCGGCGCAAAAAATGCCGCGTTACCTATTCTGACGGCAGCCTTGCTGTCCGCCGAACCCTTGCGCTTGTCCAACGTGCCTGACCTGAAAGACATCGGCACGCTGCTGTCCTTGTTGACGCACATGGGCATCCGCGTGACCCGCGAGCCAAACAGCGGCGTAACCCTGGACGGGCAAGGCGTAAATGTGCTGGAAGCCCCCTACGAAATGGTCAAGACCATGCGTGCCTCCATCCTGGTGCTGGGGCCTACGCTGGCGCGATTTGGCGAAGTCAAAGTATCGCTGCCCGGCGGCTGCGCGATTGGTTCGCGTCCAGTAGACCTGCACATTAAAGGTTTGCAGGCGATGGGCGCAGAAATTCATATCGAGCACGGCTATATTCATGCCAAGGCCAGCAAGCTCAAAGGCGCGCACTTTGTGATGGATGCCGTGACCGTGACCGGCACCGAAAACCTGATGATGGCGGCGTGTCTGGCGGAAGGCACTACGGTGCTGGAAAACGCCGCCCGCGAACCAGAAGTGGTTGACTTGGCTCGTTGCCTGATTGCCATGGGCGCAAAAATCCAAGGCGCGGGCACCGACACGATTAGCGTTGAAGGTGTGGCGACTTTGCATGGCGCAGAGCATGCGGTGATGCCTGATCGTATTGAAACCGGCACGTTTTTAGTCGCCGGTGCCATGGCGGGCGGCTGCATCACCGCCACCCACACGCAACCCGATGCGCTGGATGCCGTCATCGGCAAACTGCGCGATGCCGGTGTCAAAGTAGAAGTGGGCGCCGACTGGATAAAGGTTTGTCGCCAAGGCAGATTGAAATCGGTCGATGTGCGCACTGCCCCGCATCCGGCTTTCCCCACCGACATGCAGGCGCAGTTCATGACCATGAACTGCATTGCCGAAGGCGCGGCCAGCATTACCGAAACCATTTTTGAAAACCGCTTCATGCACGTGCAGGAATTGCAGCGGCTGGGTGCGAACATTGATGTTTCCGGCCACACCGCACTAGTGCGCGGGGTGGAACGGCTGGATGGCGCAGCGGTAATGGCGACCGATCTACGTGCCTCCGCCTGCCTGGTGCTGGCCGGATTAGTCGCGCAGGGCGAAACCCTGATCGACCGCATCTACCACCTGGATCGCGGTTACGAACATATTGAAAATAAATTGTCAGCACTCGGTGCGCGTATCAAGCGCACCCATTAAGCCGTGGCGTGCGCGGATTCAGCGCACTCATTGATTTTTGCTCCCTCTCCCTTGAGGGGAGAGGGCTAGGGAGAGGGTGAAATGTATGCGCGGACAAATTTATCAGCAATCATTCTCCCTCACCCCAGTCCTCTCCCGCTGGGAGAGGGGGGGTAAAAAGCAAGACCCAATGGGCTATTGAACATATTGGTTTAAACAGACAGCAAACACCATGATTACCATCGCTCTCTCCAAAGGCCGCATCTTCGAAGAAACCCGCCCGCTGCTGGCTGCAGCTGGCATTCACCCGGCAGAAGACCCCGAAGCTTCGCGCAAACTCATCATCGCCACCAACCGCGCTGACGTGCGCCTGCTTATCGTGCGTGCCACCGATGTGCCAACCTACGTACAACACGGCGGCGCAGACCTGGGCATTGCCGGGCGCGACGTGCTGATCGAACACGGCGGCGAAGGCTTGTATCAGCCGCTGGATTTGCGCATTGCGCGTTGCAGCATGATGGTGGCCGTGCGCGAAGGCTACGACTACGCAGGTCGCGTACAACAAGGCGCACGCATCCGTGTCGCCACCAAATACGTCAAAATGGCACGCGAGCATTTCGCCACTAAAGGCGTGCATGTTGACTTGATCAAACTCTATGGCTCGATGGAACTGGCACCATTGGTTGGCCTGGCCGATGCCATCGTCGATCTGGTATCCACCGGCGGCACGCTTAAAGCCAACGGTCTGGTGGCGGTCGAACACATCACCGACATCAGTTCCAGGCTGGTGGTGAACCAGGCCTCGCTTAAAACCAAGCGCACCCAGCTACAGGCTTTGTTTGACGCTTTCTCGACAGCGATCAAGGAATAACATGAACATCAAAGACATTTCTCCGCACTGGTTCTGGCTCCCGTTTGGGCTGGTTGCCGCACAATTGCTCTCGCGCTATGTGCTACCGGCAGAAAACTACGACTTGTACATTGCTGGCGACGAATATGGTGCGGTCGAACTTCTGACCCCGTTGATGTTGTTGCCCGGCATCGTGTTCGGCATTCTGGCGATGAGCCACTGGAAACTGCTTCCGACCCTACAGGCGCGTATATGGGTTGCACTGATGACGGCGGGCGCGTTTTACATGGCCGGTGAAGAAATCAGTTGGGGGCAGTGGTTTTTCTTGTGGGACACCCCGGATGCCTTCATGCAAATCAATGACCAGCATGAAACCAACCTCCACAACACCAGCTCCTGGATGGATCAGAAACCACGCTTGCTGCTGGAACTTTGGGCCATATTCGGCGCGATCAGGGTCTGGTATCGTTCTTTTAAGGGCGCGGAGGATCAGCCGGGGAGTACCTCATATTGGTTCTGGCCGACACTGCCGCTTGCCTGGACAGGTTTGCTTAGCGCCCTGGCAATGATGCCGGAGCGCATGACTGACTGGTGGGGGATTTACCCGCCATTCCCGTTTGATATTCGCGCCGCCGAAACCCAGGAGCTGGTTTTGGCTGTGTTCATGACTTTTTTCCTGGCCTCGGCGTGGCAGCGGGTCAAATCGGTTAGCCCGAAAGGCCGCTAACTTGCATCCCATCAAAGGTACTTGCGCAAAGGCGCTTTCCCATGTTTTAAAAAATAAAGCACTACATCAAGCGTTTTTTCTATCATCGAACGTATCGCATGCTTCCCCTGCTCGATTCTTCCGGTGAGGGGGGCTTACGGCCAGCACATTCTTGTGGCGCAACTTCTAAACGGCAAACGGAATGGGGTTTTTGTTGATGTTGGTGCCAATGATGGCATCACTATCAGCAACTCTGTTTTTTTCGAGAAAGAGCTTGGATGGACTGGCATTGCTATCGAGCCCATCCCCGGTATTTTTGAACAACTCAAGAAGAACCGAAGTTGTCATGTCGTACATGGCTGCGTCACCCCGGTTGCAGGCAGGGCAAAGTTTATAGAGATGCTTGGCGGGCCAAACATGCTAAGCACACTGGCTATCCATAACACCGGCTTGACCGCACGTCGGCTCAGAAATAATGCGAAACGGCATGGAACCGACATCCGGGAGATTGATGTCGAATGCTACACGCTCACATCTTTGGCCAAGAAATTCGGGATAAAGGAGATTGATTTTTTGAGCGTGGACACCGAAGGCGGCGAGCTTGAAATATTGAAAAGCATCGACTTTGACGAAACGCCGGTCAAAGTGGTGTCTGTCGAGAACAATCATTATGACCGCGAATTTAGAAGATTCATGGAGTCCAGCGGGTTTATCTATGTCGGGACTTTCAGGGTTGATGAGATTTACGTTTTTGGCGGGCGGGAACTCAGGGAGAACTTAACAAACAAATCGAGTCGGCTGGTTTAACGACAAATGCAATATCAGCGCCGCCGTATTAAATGCATTGCACGGGATCGTGCCTTTCCATACAGATCGCTCAGGCTGGCAAGCGGACTTTTTTTTCTTAGCGCATGGCGTGAATAAATAGTGCTGTTGCCGTGCCGCAGGTCGGGGATATGCCGTTTGCCGATTTCGCGCGAAAGCACTGCGAACAGATTATGCTCAAACAATACCCTGCGCCGCGCCTCGATGATGGCGGGCAGTCGTTTCTCGTATTCGTTGTTTGAAATGGCCTGACGAATGACCTTTAGTGCGCCTTCGGGGTCGTTAATATCGATGGGGATGTAACTATCTGCCGGAAAATAATCGGCAGCATTGGGGCAGCCTGCGTAAAAGGGCAATGTTAATCCAAGAAATGCGTCGGACAGTTTTTCTGTCCAGTGATGCGGGCCGATGTAGTTCTCGATGGCAATATGATAACGGTAGGCATCCAGCGCATCGGCTTTGTCGTCCAGCGAGATCGCGCCCTGCCCATAGATATCCAGTTCTGGCAAGTTTTGCATCATCTTCTGCATGAAGTTGAAGCGGCGATGATGCAGGGTATGCCGCATGCGCTTGGGCGAGAAAACCATGGAGATTTTTTTGGATTTTTCCGATGGCGGATGCGCAGCCATCTGGTCGAAAGAAACGACATTTTTCGCCCCGACACCATATATCCAGATGAGACCGGCCTGGGAATAAATCCGATCCGGGTGCGGCAGCGCCCACTTTTCCTGACTGGTGAGTACACAGCCAAACTGGCGGGTGTAGGCATTGCCATAGTGCTTGATGGATGAGGGCTCGCTGGTGACCAGCAGGGTATGCTGTTGCGGGCAGGCCAGAACCTCCTGCAAACCGCGCTTCCCGTCCTTGTTTGCCGTGCGCAGGTCTTCGTACACCACCAGCCAATCGTAGTTTCTGTCTTCGGGATCGAAGCTGAAGCGGCAATTTCCCCATGCAGGATTACCCTCGGGAAGCTGATGCAGAAAATAGCGCTGGGGGATGGGGGAGATTACCTTGACACGAATATTAGTGTCTGACTCGGGTGTTTGACTGGGCATGTCTTTTGGATTGAGTGTGGATATAAATCAAGTATTATGCTGGCTGCATTTTAAGGAGTATGGTCAGATGGTGGAAAATAAAGAAAGATCACAATCCGACGGTGGCAATCATTTCAAGGATGGCTGTCCCCTCTGCCATGATACTGATCTTGAAAAAATAGGCGACAAGAACGAGTTTTCCATTGTTTCGTGTCGTGGTTGTGGCTTGCGTTTTGTGCAAAACATGCCATCACTCCATGAGTTGGGCGCGTTCTACAAGCAATACTATGCTAACGAAAAAAACAAGAAAAATGCACAAATAAAAGTTCGTCGTTGGTGGCGGAAATTGTTGCCCATCAAGTTGCTTGTGCGGAGGGGGTCGTTTTTGGACTTGGGATGCAACACAGGTTTTGCGGTTGAAGCCGCACGCAAGTTGGGCTTCGAGGCTACCGGTTATGACCTGAGTGAAGAAGCTATAAAACTGGCCCGTGAAACTTATGGCAATTGCACGTTCAATTATGGAACTGCGATAGACGTGGCCTCGAAAGGGGTTAGTTACGATGCCGTGCTTTGTGCAGAGATGGTTGAGCACCTGACCGAACTCTCAACCTTTGCCAAAGCCTTGTCGTCCCTGGTCAAGCCAAGCGGAATTTTGTATTTGACGACACCAGATGCAGGACGCTATAGCAATCCCACTGAACTTATTGCCTGGAAAGAGGTTTGTCCGCCAGAACATCTCATCTATTTTGGCCGTCAGCAAATCAAACGTTTTCTTGAAGAGGCCGGATTCGAAGTGCTGCTCTTTTTGCCTGTTTTTCACAAGCCAAGCATCCGGGTAATCGCCAGAAAAGTGCCTGGGACGATTACTTTTGTTGAGAAAAGTTAGTTGAAAACTCAGTTTCAGATTTCCGTCTTCATTATCGCCAAGGACGAAGCTGATCGCATCGGCCTCACCATCAACAGCGTGAAGGACTGGGTGGACGAAGTCATCGTCATCGACAGCGGCAGTAGTGATGATACGGTGGCCGTAAGCGAGTCGCTGGGCGCACGCGTGGTGTTCAACGTGTGGCGAGGCTATGGGCCGCAAAAGGTTTTTGGCGAGAGCTTGTGTAGCAACGACTGGTTGCTGAATCTGGATGCTGATGAGGAAATTTCTCCTGAGCTCGGGGCAGAAATACGAGCGCTATTCCAGCGAGGACAGCCAACCGATGTGGCCTACACGCTGCCGATACTGCCCCTGTATCCTTTCCAAGATGCCGGCCATCGCTGGACTGCCTTCCATCATCCGGTGCGTTTGTACAGGAAAACATGCGCGGGTTTCAAGGATTCGCCCGTGCATGACTCGGTCGTGGTGCATGAGGGCGGGGTAGGTCATCTGAAAGGAATGGTGATCCACCGTTCCTTTCGGTCGCTGACCCATCATGTTGAAAAAGCCAATGAAGTCTCCTCGTTGCGGGCGCAGGATCTTCTGGGGAAAAACCGCAACCCTTCCGGATTCAGTTTGCTGCTGATCCCGGTGCTGGCTTTTTTCAAGTCCTATTTTCTGCGCCGCGAATTCGTCAACGGCATCGACGGCATCGTGGTCAGCCACATGTACGCCTTTCAGCGCTTTATTCGTCTGGCAAAGACGCGCGAATTGCACCGTCTCGCCCGCAAAGGTAAATAAAGTTGCCGACGGTACTCTGGTGGGGGCGTTTCGATCCGGGTTATTCCCGCAACCGCATCCTGCGCAAGCTGCTGGGTGATCTGGGATGGCAGGTAGCTGATTTTCGCCCGAAGCTTTCCAGCATGGCTGACTGGGAAGCGCGTCTTCGCCGTTTACCCAAACCCGATCTGGTCTGGGTGCCGTGCTTTCGCCAGCGCGATCTGGCGGCAGCCAGCCGGTGGGTCAAGGCGCACCGCATACCCTTGCTGTTCGACCCGCTTATCTCCGCCTACGACAAACAGGTGGATGAGCGTGGCAAGCTGAGCGTGGACAGTGCGCGCGCGAAACGTTTGCTGGCCTGGGAGCGCAAGCTATTTCAGCGCACAGACCGGACTATTGCCGATACGCCTGCCCATGCGGATTATTTCGCCGAAGTTCTGGGTGTGGACAGAGACAAACTTGCAGTCGTATATGTCGGTGCGGAAGAAAGGCTTTTTACGCCTAAGCCCCCACTGCCACAGCAGCCTGGCAAACCGGTGGAAGTCTTGTTTTATGGCAGCTTCATTCCCCTGCAAGGCCCGGAAATCATCATTGAGGCGGCCAGGTGTTATGAAGGACTACCAGTCAAGTGGGCGCTAATTGGAAATGGCCCGCTGAGAAAGTCCTGCGAGGAAAAAGCCAGGGGGTTGGAAAATGTTTTTTTCGAGGACTGGATGCCGTATGAACAACTGCCAGCACGGATTCATCAGGCTGACATTCTGTTGGGGGTTTTCGGTACGACGGCCAAGGCCGGTAGGGTGATTCCCAACAAGGTTTACCAATCGTTGGCCAGCGGTCGCGTTGTTATCACCCGACTCGCTGGTGCTTATCCTGAAGCGCTGTGCCGGATGCAAGATAGCGGTCTTGTGTGGAGCCTGGCGGGTGACGCACATAGTTTGGCATCGCGGGTAGCGGAACTCGCGGGCGATCGCGTCAGGCTGAGTGTACTTGGCGAAGCTGCGGCACGCTCTTCGAAACGGTTCTTTTCAGAGCAAGTCATTCTGCGTCAGTTACAGGATGCGCTCACACTGGTTGAAAACCTGTAACTGAAATGGATTACCGCAGTGACTTGACCGGGTTAAGAGCCTTGGCTGTGGTAGCGGTGGTGTTTTATCACTTTGGAGTACCCGGCTTCGGCGGCGGCTTTGCTGGTGTCGATGTGTTTTTCGTTATTTCTGGCTATCTGATGACCCGCATCGTAGCGGGCGGATTGTCTTCCGGGAATTTCTCTTTTTCCAAGTTTTATCTATCGCGTGCCAAACGTATCGTTCCGGCGTTGGCCGTGTTATGTCTGGTTTTACTTGTGCTTGGGCTACTGTATTTAGGCAAGCGTGATTTTTATGCCTTGTCCAGACATGCCGTGTTTTCCGTACTGTTTCTGTCAAATTTCGCCTATCGTAACGAAGCCAGTTATTTTGATGCTGATGCGCACGAGAAATGGCTGCTGCATACTTGGTCGCTCTCGGTAGAGTGGCAGTTCTATCTGCTTTATCCGCTTGTCCTGGCTTCTATTGTTCGGTTCTGGCGACCTGACACACCGGGTTTTCGGCGTGCGCTATGGCTACTGGCCGCAGCCTCATTCATTATTTCAGTGTTAACGACGCGCGTACAACCTACGCATATGAAGTCGCTGGGTGCTCGTAATTATTTTTTGCCGGTAAAGATCAACAACGGCTTTATTCGCAACAACCACGAAGTGTTCTGGTTTAGCGACCGCGATATTGCACGCTGTTCAAATGTTTTCCTGACCCGAAAAATGGGGGTCAGCGCAAGCAATCGGAAGTTTCTTCAAGTCTGCCGCAATTTTCAGCCGGATGTTTACGTTTTACGGAGCATGTAGGTAACTCTCGCGTTATGGATATATTTATCAGCCACCACCAGTGACAGCCGTTTGGCGACTTCTTCAAACCAATCCGGATAGAAGCGCAGACAATCAACCGGGTAACGATGGTAATTGAACCCCGGCATCATGGTGTGCAGGATCATGTGGCCGCCGGGTTTGAGCAAGGAAGCACAGTCACGTACATGTTTGTATGGATCTATCAGATGCTCAAGCATGGATTGCGAGACGATGCAGTCATAGCCTGACTGGACAGGTGGGTCGTACTCAAAATTCCATTGCACATCCATGTCAGCAAGAATGCCCGCTGTACTAATCTGACTTGGATCGATCTTAAGAATATCTGCGTAAACCGGTTTGACAGCGTTGTTTTCGCTGGGAAGTAAGAGTTGCTTGGGTGTCTCGGGAAGCGATAACAGGAAATGTACGATGGCGCCGTATATCTTCCCGGATTCCTGTTTCAATCCGGCGGATTCAACTTTGAAGTGCAACTTTTGTAAGTGAATTTAAGTGGTGAGCTGCGTTAGCATCCGAGCCACTTAAACGACCAAGTAAAAGGAG
>JAYUCZ010000110.1:0-4388 GCA_043740065.1 Thiobacillaceae bacterium
CTCGCGGGTTTTTTCCATCCCCACGCTGATAGTGCCGTCTGTCGCAAATTGCGTGTCGGACACCCCGGACAGCAGCCACTTGTTGCTGCGTTGCCATTCACCCTGCTCGGCAGATACGATGCGTTTTAACGCCCAGTTCTGGTCGAATTCGTACATTTTCAGCCCGCGCAGGGTTGCATCGGGCAATACATCGCGTGCGTTGATAAAAGCATTGCCATCCTTGACCCAAAGGCCGGATTGGAAGGATTGGGCAACGACCGATTCGGTGGCGCGTAATTTTACCTTCTGCGCTGATTGCTCAGACCAGGGCGTGATTAGCTCGCCTACCAGCAGCGCCAGCAAGGCAAAGCCTAAACCCGCAATTGACAGCGTGATGGCAATTTGCCGGATGGAAATCCCGGAAGTGCGTATGACGGCCATTTCGGAGCTCATTACCAGCCGTGACATGGCAAACAGGCTACCGATTAGCGCCGCAATTGGCACAATCTCGGACAGGTGCCCGGGCACATGCAAAAGAACAAAAAGCGCCACTTGCGCCAGGCCATAAGACCCCCTGCCCATGCTGCCAAGTTCATTGATCAAATCGAAAAACGAGAACAGAAGCAGCAATGCGATCAGCACGAAGCCGCTTGCCAGCGCCACTTCTTTTAATATGTAGCGGGTGAGTATTTTCATGGCCTGGTTTTCGGCTTGAAAGGTCCGAGGCGCATGCGATAGGCATAGAACGCAACCAGAACTGCAATGAACGGCGCATGCGCCAAAAACATCCCCGGCAGCAGCGCCAGTTTGCCTTGAACGACCCAAGTCTGGCTAATGGACATGAGGTTGTTGTAAACGAAGTACAGCAATAACGCCACAACCAGGCCATACGAGCGATTGGCGCGGGGGTTGACATAACTTAGCGGGATGGCCAGCAATACCAGAATGATGGTGCTCAGAGGTATGTTCAAGCGCCCTGCGATCTCGCCACTTGCGTCTTGTTCCTTGCTACCGAACAATTCCATGGTGCCGACCTCGCGGGCGCGCTTGCTCTGGGCTTTAACTTCGACCGGATCCAGGCGTATCCAGTAACGCTCAAACTGGATGATGCGATATTCTTTTTGCCCGGGTGTACCCTCGTAGCGTCGCCCCTTACTCAGCAGCAGGAAACGCGTGCCATCCGCCTGTTTTTTGTATTCCCCTTCTGCGGCGACGACTACGCCGAGCTTGCCGCTATCCATGGATTGCATAAAGACATTTCGCACCGTGTTGGTCAGCGGGTTGAGGTTCTCAACAAAATATACCCGGTCGCCATTATGTGATTCCACAAACATGCCTGGCGCGACGGCACTGGCACTGTCGCGGCTGAGCAGTTCTGCCTTATAGGTGGTTTTTTTGCTGTGTGCCCAGGGAATCAGTGCGCTGGTCAACAGGGTCAGGATCAACACCATAGGCAGAGCGAAAGTCAGTGTCGGCTTGATCCAGTCAGTCAGCGACAGGCCGGCGTTAAACCAGATCGCCATCTCGCTGTCGCGCCAGTAGCGCATCAGCGTCATCAGCACGCCGATAAACAAGGCAACAGACATCAGCACAGGAAGAAAATTCAGCAGGCTGAAACCCAGGTAGGTAAAAACCGCTTCATTCGCCAGTTCGCCGCGTGCGGCATCGCCCAGCAGGCGGATGAACAGGGTGACCAGAGAAATGGCGATGACAACGACCAGCGACGCGCCACTGGTCAGACTCAGTTCCTGGATAAGTGCGCGGCGGTAAATCATGGAGCGTTTATTGAGCTCTTATTGGTTGCGTCTGTGGAGTCGGCACGGGGCTTTGACACGGGATTTTGACACGGAACTTTGACACAGAACTTTGACTTAGTGCGCCGAGTTTGCAAAGATTGCCACATTCGCCATCTAAACAGACATTGAGCCATGCCCGAAAAAAACGCAAACCCTAAAAAGAACGCACAGCAATTTAGCATAAAAACCGGAGCCCCCGAGAAACTCCGCACCGACTGTATTGCAATCGGCGTATTCGAGCAGCGCAAGCTGACCGCGACTGGCAATACGCTGGACAAGGCCAGCGCAAGCGGGATTACAAAAGCCCTGAAAAGCGGCGACATGGAAGGGCGCGTCGGCAGCACCCTGCTGCTGCGCGATCTGCCCAATATTGCGGCACCGCGTGTGTTGCTGGTAGGGCTGGGAAAAGAAGCCGAGTTTAACGAAAAGACCTACCGCGATGCGGTAGCCGCCGCAGTAGGCGCAACCAAAAACACCGCCGCCAAAGACTTGACTCTGGCGTTGACTGAAATCAAGGTCGGCAAGCGCGCCGCCATCTGGAACACGGTGCAGGCCATCATTGTCGCCGCAGATGCGCTGTACAAATTTGACTGCATGAAAAGCAAAAATGACAATGGCAGCAGCCTTGCGCAAATTGCTTTTCTCGGCGCAGAGGCTACGGGTTTGAAGCAAGGTGCAGCGATTGCGCACGGTATGGATTTCGCCAAAGACCTTGGCAACATGCCTTCCAATATCTGTACGCCGGAATACCTTGCCGAGCAAGCCAAACAGCTCGCCAAAACCTATGGTTTCAAATGCAAGGCGCTGGATTTTGCGGCGTGTGAAAAACTCGGCATGGGTTCATTCCTGTCCGTTGGCAAGGGCAGCGACAAGCCGCCGCGCTTTATCGAGCTGCGCCACGACGGCGGCAAAAAAGGCGACAAACCCATAGTGCTGGTCGGCAAGGCGGTCACTTTTGATGCCGGTGGTATTTCACTGAAGCCTGCGGGCGACATGGACGAGATGAATTACGACATGAGCGGCGGCGGCTCTGTGCTGGGCACGTTTCGCGCCATCGGAGAACTAGGGTTGAAACTCAACGTAATTGGTTTAATTCCGTCCTGCGAAAACATGCCGGATGCCGCAGCCAACAAGCCGGGCGACATCGTTACGTCCATGTCCGGACAAACCATCGAAATCCTCAACACCGATGCCGAAGGCCGCCTGATTTTGTGTGATGCGTTGACCTATGCCGAGCGCTTCAACCCCGCCGCCGTGATCGACATTGCCACGCTGACTGGCGCGTGCGTGATTGCCCTGGGTAACGTGCCCAGCGCACTGTTTGCCAATAACGCGGCATTGGCCAAGGACGTGGAAAAAGCCGCCGACCAGGCTTGGGATCGTGTCTGGCCGATGCCGCTGTGGGACGAATATCAGGACTTGCTGAAAAGCAATCTGGCAGACATGGCCAACATCGGCGGACGTGCGGGTGGCTCGATAACCGCAGCCTGTTTCCTGTCGCGTTTTGCCAAGAATTACCCCTGGGCGCATCTGGATGTGGCGGGTACGGCTTATCGTGGCGGACGCGATAAAAAGGGTTCAACCGGTCGCCCCGTTCCATTGCTGACGCAATATCTGCTCGATCAGGTCAAGTAGTTAGCCGCCCATGACCGAAGTGATTTTCTACTCCCGCGTGGACGACAAGCTGACGATGGCGCGCAAAATCGTCAGTAAAATGCGCGGGCAGAATCAAAATATTTTGATCTTTGCGCCGGATCAGCGCATCGCTGCAGAAATGGATCGCCTGCTGTGGACGCAGCCGGCGCAGAGCTTTATCCCGCATTGTCTGGACAGCGATCCGCTGGCGGCCAGCACCCCGGTGCTGATAGGCACGTCGGCGGATATGCTGGCCAGTGCCGATGTGATTATCAATCTGTCCGACGAAACCCCGCCAGTGTTTAGCCGCTTCAGCAAACTCATGGAAATAGTCACTAACGCGGAGCGCGATGTCACCTTGGGTCGCCAGCGTTATCGTTACTATAAAGACTGCGGGTATCAGTTGGCCAATCACGATATGCAGGAATATTCAAACGACCGGGGGCAAAAATGAGTGCTGATCCGCTGCTGGACAAAATGGATGCGCTGCTCAAAAAGCATCGCGTGGTTGAGACCCCGCCCGCGCCCGCTGTTTTTCCAACCGCGCCATTCGCGCCGCCGCCCTTGCCGGACGATGCCTGGCTACCGGTGCTGACCGATGTGGTGGCGCTGGGCGAAGTGGGTACTACGCCTGCCGTGGCAGAGCCAAGCGTCCCGCCGCCCTTGCCGGGCATTGATCCGGAAGCCATTCTGGCCGAACTGGAACCGCGCCTTAGCGCTTTGATCCAGGGCGCGGTGGCAGCCGAAATTCGCAATAGTCTGGATAACGCCCTGGCTAACTTGCTGGCGCAACTGGATGTGCATGTGCGCGAAATCGTGCGCGAGACCATTAACGAAAAGCTCGGCAAATAACGCCGTTGCATTTCAGAATTGAATCCGCCAGCCCGGCAAATCAGCCATCTTCCAAACGGTATAATGACGGACTTTGCCACCGCCATTTTGTTTGCCGTCGCGCCAATTACACCCCATGGAACTCGC
>JAYUCZ010000111.1:0-1778 GCA_043740065.1 Thiobacillaceae bacterium
TGATAGCGCCGCCCCAGGCGCAAGCGCCGCCCGAGCGGGTCAATGTCGGCGGGCAGCAATAAATCGTCCTGAATTAATTTACCGAGGATAAACAGACTCTGCGCCCACACCAGCGGCAGGTTTTCGTTGGGTTGGCGAGGCTGACTGCCGGGCTGGGCGCGTTCGGCCTCAATTTTTTCGCTGGGCACGAAATACAACTCGGGGAGCAGACGCAGACCGTGCTGTTCAATCGACAAACGGTCCAACGCATCGCGGTAGAAATCAGCCTCGGTACGCTTGCCCAGGAACAGGTTGTTGAGCAGCAAATAGGTGAAGAACAGCGGCCATTCCGACTCGATATGCTCGAACTGGCGCAGTTCATCTGCCTCGTAATGCATGCGCTCAGCGTCCTCCCGCACGGTCTGGTGGCCGTCGAGCAGAAAGCGCTTGCAGCCGAACGCGCCTTGCAACTTGTTGACCACATTGCGTTGCGTTTGCATCAGCGTGTCCATATTGCGCACCGCAAACGCCGGAAAGCCAATCACCGACAGCAGCGCCGCATCGACTTCCTTGGAGTTCGACTCGCGCGGCAACAAGGATTTGAGCGTGATTTCGGTGCGCGCAATCTCGTCCGGCAGCACGTGCACGGTGGAGCGCTCATCGCCGTCGCCGCCATATAGATCGAAGCCGTTGACCGCTTCCAGCGCGGCGAGCGCCATGCCGATGGAACTGGTGTTCAATTCGCGGATGCCGTGGTTGGTTTTGTGGCCGCGCTCCCAGATGCCGTAATCCGGCGTCGAATACGCGCGGCCCAGGTAATAGACCAGGTTCTGCACGAAATCGACTTCATCCTGGTTGAAAATGATGCGCAGGCCGGAGGCGGTCATCTGCGCCAGCATCAATAAGTAGAGCGACGTCGCGTCCAGTTGCAAATGCCCCCAGGCGTCGTCGCCCACCACTTCGCTGCCAGTCTTGGTATCGTATTTCGCGTGCAGCGCGTCGAGCGGGTTCTGGCTGTGCTTGAACGCTTCGACCTTGTGCGCCTGACGCATCATGGCGAACAGCAGACCGCGCATCAGCTTCACCACGCTCTGCTCCAGCGCATAGCTGCGCGCCGGTTCCAGATCCGCGCAGCGATATGCCAACGCCAGACCCCAGACAGCGAGGATGCTGTAGACGTTATCGCGCACCCAGGCGTCGGTGTAATCGCCGTGCGCGGTGACGGCGGTGCTGGCGGGCAACAGCCCGGTCACCGGATGCTGGCGCGCAAGAATGATGCGCTCCACCTCGTCGTCAAATTGGTGCAGACGGCTCAGCTTGGCATCTTTGTCGCGCTGATGTGGCACTTTGCTGCCCCAGCTTGGTGCGCTGGCCCATTGCTCGGAGTCGTCCTTGGTCACGGTTTTACCTTGTATGGAGTGGGATTTTTTAATCAATCTGAAAATTGTCGCAGAGCCACTGAGTTTATAGAGAACACCTGAAGAATATAAGCAGGTTGTGTGCCTGCTTTTGCCTTGGCACGTCCGCTGCCATCCGGATGCGCGTTAGAAAGCGCGTGGGGGGTCTGATTTGGCTTTGCACGGCTTTTTAACTTACGATGGGCTACCTTCATTGACGAGAACTAGACATGTCCATCGCCTACTGGTGTGTGTTGGTCGCAGCCTTGTTGCCCTATTTTCTCGTCGTCCTGGCCAAGTCGGGCAAGCAGTTTGATAACCATGCGCCGCGCCTGCAGCTGGCTGCCGCACAGGGCTGGCAACAGCGCCTCAACTGGGCACATCTCAACGCGTTTGAGGCCT